>NZ_JBFJTH010000106.1:0-13252 GCF_041625495.1 Litorivivens sp.
GAAAACGCCACGCAGTAGGAAAATTCTGGGGGGTGCTTCTGAGGGTATTTATTCTTTCGTAAAAACTGAAGTTATTGCTATATCTGGCCTGTAGAATTTTATGCGCGTCCCGCCTTCGCACCAATATTAAAGGAAGCGTCCCAATGGGGCGCTTTTTTTATGTCTGCTTCGCTGAGGCGGCCCGGCTGGCTCTCAGTTAAAGATTATCGTTAGGGCATTTGTCCTGCTAGACACGCATGGCACTGTTGTGCCAGTGTCATCCCTTCCCTTGCCAATAATCTCTGAAGCGATGTGTGGCGCGTTTGAACAGCACAATAAGGCAATGCACCGGTGGGCTGAGATCCTGACTGATTGGCCTGTCGATGTGCAGGATCGATTTGACGTTCGACCAACCATGAACGCGGGCACCGTGGATGCGCGTGGCTATCGCGAGCGCTCTTGGTCGTTGATACCTGGGTGGGCGAAAGCGCCGCGATTGGCTTACAGCACGTTTAATGCGAGAGCTGAAACAGTTGCCGAAAAATCGACTTTTCGTTCCGCATGGCGGAAATCGCAACGTTGTATTGTGCCAGTATCGGCGTATTTCGAATGGCCGGTCATTGATGGTGTAAAGCGATGCCACCGTATCGCAGGTTTGGACGGTCTTCCACTGCTGCTGGCAGGGTTGTGGGATACCTGGGTGGGGGATGACGAGCGTCATACGTTTACTGTGCTAACCACTCAACCTGTATCTCAGATTGATTGGGTACACCACCGCATGCCCCTATTACTCGACGCTGATAACATTGCTGAGTGGTTGCATGGCTCAGTTGATCAGGCGAGCAGGCTCTTAACCGCCAGAACTGAACGGCGACTGTCTGCAGCTCCTTTTATCATGCGTCCGGGGTCGACTGGCGACCTGTTTGCGGATTGCTAGTCCGCTGCAGATTCAAACTCTTGAGCGGCAAGTGGGATTGGTTTGCAGGGCAGGCCTTGATTGGGCGCAGCATGCTCAAACGCGCTTCAGTAATGCCGCGTAGTCGCAGTCTGTGCGCCAAGTCGTTTCAGCGTTTCTTCCCATAAAGCGCCGCTGTCGTTTCAGGTATTTTTTTCTCTCCTTCCCCTGTCTACTCTTGTTTGCCGTGCTAGGCTGTAGATAGTTGTTCTTTTGATGAAGCCGACGGCTATTGATGGCATCAAAGCGGCGGCTTGGTGGAGTGTTGAAATGCACAACGAATGGCAAACCATTATCAATCGTGCCGTTGAATTGAGGCATGGTCTGCATCGCTATCCGGAAATTGCCTGGTCTGAGTTTGAGACGGCGAAAACCATTCGTAAATTACTCGATGAGCTCGGATTGCGTTGGCGCGAATGTGCCACAACCGGCACCGCGGCTACGCTGGCTCCGGAAGCTCCTGGCGCTCATATTGCCTTGAGAGCTGATATTGATGCGCTGCCGATACGCGAAGCCAGCGGGGTGGAGTGGCAGTCTGAGCGCGAGGGTTTTATGCATGCCTGCGGGCATGACGGGCATACCGCAACGCTGTTCGCGGCACTGTGGTGGATGTGTCGGCATGAGGCCGAGCTCCCGGGGCCGGTTACCGTACTGTTTCAACCCGCCGAAGAGGGCGGGCACGGCGCTCGAAAAATGGTGGAAGACGGTGCGCTGGACGGTGTCGATGCCATTTATGGTTGGCATAACTGGCCAGCCATTCCGCACGGAAAGGCTGTGTGTCCAGATGGTGCGGTTATGGCAGCCAATGGCACATTCAAAATTACACTGACTGGGCGCGGTGGCCACGCGAGTCAGCCTGAGTTGTGCCGTGACCCTGTGTTGGCCGCAGCGTCGGTTACTCAGGCGCTGCAGCAGATCGTATCGCGACGCTTGCCGGCCCAGCGCGCTGCGGTGGTCAGCGTGACCTCAATTGATGCCCGTAGCGCTGAAACTGTAATTCCCGATAGCGCGGTTATTGCTGGCAGCATCCGCTTAGGATCTTCATCGATGCGAGAAGAGGTAGAAGGTCTGATCCGGGATATTGCATCATCTACGGCTCAGGCGTACGGTGTAACCGCTAACGTTGAACTTACACCGCGCTACGGCGCCACCGTGAACCATGCCGCGCAGGCGGGCAACATGCGCGCCGCGCTAGCTAACATTCTGGGTAACGACTGGCAGTGTGGGGAGACTCGCGTGCCGATTATGGCATCAGAAGATTTCAGTTATTACCTCAATACGATTCCGGGTGCTTTTGCCCTGATCGGATCTGGCCAGGGCACGTTGCAAGACTACCCCTGTCACAACCCACGATACGATTTTCGGGATTCCTTAATACCGGATGTCGCACGTGTCTTTCTTCAGTTGGCAGGTGCGCCTGTGCCGTCTGTCAAGGCCTGAGCTGTCGTGAAATTGGCAAAATTCACTGGGGTTGGCCCCGATTTTGCTCATTGATCTTAAACATGTTGGTATAGAAAGCAGTAACTAGACGAGGACGAATAACCCGGGTCGCGACCCCATTCCTGAAGCCACGAGTTTTAGCACGAGGAGAACGGAGAATGAAAATATTTGAACAGTGGGAATCTGAAATTCGCGGATACTGCCGTAGTTTCCCAACCGTTTTTAAATCTGCCAGCAACGCGCGGCAAACTGATGAAAACGGAAAGTCTTACATCGATTTTTTCGCTGGTGCCGGGGTGCTCAATTTTGGGCATAACAACGAGCGCATGAAGCGAGC
Source organism: Litorivivens sp. (assembly GCF_041625495.1). GTDB lineage: Bacteria > Pseudomonadota > Gammaproteobacteria > Pseudomonadales > Spongiibacteraceae > Litorivivens. The sequence goes on from NZ_JBFJTH010000106.1 coordinate 2,712, forward strand.
CCTCATAGAGTTTATCGAGGCCGATGGCGTAGCCCACAGTCTGGATATGTACACCACCGCCAAGCGCGATTTTATTGAAAAGTTCGCCACCACCATTCTTGAACCGCGCGGCATGAATCACAAAATGCAATTTATGGGGCCAACCGGTACTAATGCGGTAGAAGCTGCGCTAAAGCTCGCCCGCCGGGTTACCAAAAGGCAGCATGTCGTTGCATTCAGCCATGGTTTTCATGGCATGACGCTTGGTTCATTGGCGTGCACAGCCAATGACTACTTTCGGCAGGCTGCCGGTGTTCCGCTGGATCATGTGGTGCGTTTGCCCTTCGAAAATGCACCAGGTGGGGGCATGGAGTGCCTCGCCGAACACGAGCGGGCGCTAAAAGACCCTTCCAGCGGGATTACCCCTCCGGCAGCGTATGTGCTGGAAGTGATTCAGGCTGAAGGTGGCGTTAATGTGGCGAGTAAAGCCTGGTTGAAAGAAGTGCAACGCATTGCCCACGAGCATGGCGCGTTGCTCATTATTGACGACATTCAGGTGGGGTGTGGCCGCACAGGTTCCTACTTCAGCTTTGATGGTATGGATCTGGCGCCAGATATTATTTGTCTGGCCAAAGGTATTGGTGGTTTCGGTACGCCGCTGGCCATGAACCTAATCAAGCCGGAGCACGATCAGCACTGGTCACCGGGTGAGCATACCGGCACCTTTCGTGGGCAAGGTTTTTCGTTTGTGTCCGGTCGTGAGGCGCTGACCTATTTCGACGACGACAAGCTGATGCTTGAGGTAAAGAAGAACGGCGACTTGATTGCCGCCCATCTCGATGAGCTGGCCAAGCAATACGCGGGGCAGGGTTATGCCGTGCGAGGTAAGGGCATGATACAGGCTCTGGATGTGGTTGACGGCAGCAAAGCGAAGGAAATGGCAGCGCTTTGTTTTGAGAATGGTTTGCTGCTTGGGCCCTGCGGTAGTGGTGGTCGAGTGCTGAAAGTGATTCCGCCTCTCACCATTCCAGAGGCGGATCTCAAAGAAGGTCTGAAGATACTCAGCGAAGCGATACACAGTGTCATGGAGGCAGCGGCATGAGGCAGCGCGATGATATGACCTTTCCTTTCGAGGAATACGAGCGTCGGCTGAGTGAGCTGCGCAAACGCATGTCGCAGCGTCTGTTGGATGCGGTGGTGATTACTGACCCTGAAAACCTCATGTATCTCACGGATTACCAGACCACGGGCTATTCGTTTTTCCAATCGCTGGTGGTGCCATTGGAAGGTGAGCCTTTCATGATTACCCGGCAGCTGGAAGAATCGAATGTGCATGCGCGCACTTGGGTAGAGTTGACGCGGCCCTATCCGGACACGGGTGACGCGATCCAGATGCTGGTGCAGAGTCTGCGAGAGTTCGGGTTGGCCAACAAATACATTGGCTACGAGCGAAACAGCTATTTCTTCCCGGCTTATCACCAGGACTACATTCATACCACCTTCACCGATGGCCAGCTGCTTGATTGCTTCGGCATTGTAGAGCAGGGGAGGGTTAGAAAGTCTCCGGCTGAAATTGAAGTCATGCGCAAGGCGGCGCGCGCGACCGAAGCCGGTATGAAGGCCGGTTTTGAAGCCTGTCAGGTGGGGGTTACCGAAAATGAAATAGGAGCCGCCATCAGCTCGGCCATGTTTCGTGCAGGCGGCGAACCACCGGCGGTAATGCCTTACGTTACCTCTGGGCCTCGAAGCATGATTGGTCACGCCACCTGGGAAGGTCGCGAGGTGCAGGCGGGAGAGCACGTTTTCCTGGAAGTTGGTGGTTGCTACCGGCGCTATCACACCGCAATGATGCGCACTGTGGTGATGGATGAACTGTCACCGGCGATGGAAAAAGCCCAGGATCGAATGAAACTCGCGCTCAAAGAGGTTAAGCGGGCAATGCGCCCCGGCCTGACGGTCTCGGATGCTGATAATCTGGTGCGCAATATCATTACTGATAACGATGTTGGCGCCCGCCTCGTTACCCGCTCGGGTTATTCCATCGGTATCGCCTTCCCTCCGAGTTGGGACGAAGGCTATATCATCAGCCTGAAGCAGGGCGAATCCACGGTGCTTGAAGAGGGGATGACCTTCCACTTGATTCCCTGGATGTGGGGCGTGGAGGGCGATAAGACCGTTGGTATTTCCGATACGCTGATGGTCACTGCCAGCGGTTGTGAGTCGTTTTTTAATTTTGAGGAAGACTTTCTCTGCAAACCCGGCGAAAAGAAGTCGTCGCATAAATTGAAACTGGCAGGCGACGTAAAGGCACAGGAGGACAGTGAATGCTCCAAGTGATCAATCCGGCCACCGGCAAGCGGGTGCGGGAGGTGGCTGCAGCCACAGCGGATGATATCGACCGCGTTATGGAGCGCTCGGAGACAGCGTACCGTGCGTGGCGTCACACCACCTTTAACGAGCGGGCGAAGGTATTGCGCGACGTTGCGCAGTATATGCGCGACCATATTGAAACGCTTGCGCCCTTAATGACCGAAGAAATGGGGAAGCCGAAAAAAGAGGCTTTGGGCGAAGTGACCAAGGCGGCGTGGTGTGCCGATCACTATGCTGCGCATGCGGAAAGCTATCTGGCGAACGATGAATTGGCCTCTGATGCAAGCCATAGCTATGTGCGCTATCTGCCGCTGGGGCCGGTGTTGGGCGTCTTGCCCTGGAATGCGCCGTTCTGGTTGGCATTTCGGTTTTGTGCGCCGGCACTGATGGCCGGTAACACCTGCGTGATGAAGCACGACCCGCACGTGCCGGCTTGCGCCGAAGCCATTGCAGAGCTGTTCGACCAGGTGGGCGCTCCGGCTAATATCATGCAAAACCTACCGTTGGCGACGCCGGATGTGGCGCAAGCCATCGACGATAAGCGCATTCGAGGAGTCTCTTTTACTGGGTCGGATCGCGCTGGAGCGAAAGTGGCATCTATGGCAGCCGCGGCGATTAAGCCGGCGGTGCTGGAGCTGGGCGGTTCAGATCCAGTCATTGTGCTTGCTGACGCAAATTTGGACGAGGCGGCCGAGGCGATTACCACATCGCGTATCATCAATGCCGGTCAATCCTGTATAGCCGCCAAGCGGATCATTGTGGAAGCGCCAGTGTACGACGATTTTCTCGCTCGGCTGGAGCAGCGTCTGCGCAAGCTCACTTTGGGTGACCCGGCGCGAGAAGATACTGATGTCGGACCAATAGCGCGCGACGACCTGCGTCAGAATCTGCACCGTCAGGTTACTGAAACCATTGAACAGGGCGCGCGCTGTGTTATTGGAGGCGAAATGCCCGACGGTGCGGGCTACTACTATCCGGTAACGCTGCTGGCTGACGTCGAGCCCCACATGACAGCGGCCTGTGAAGAGACTTTCGGCCCCGTTGCCGTGGTGCTGAAGGCTGAAAATGCAGATCAGGCACTGACTATCGCCAATGATACCGAGTACGGGTTGGCGGCCAGCATCTGGACAACCGCTGAGCGTGGAGAAATGCTGTCCTTGCAAATGGAGGCCGGTCAGGTGGTGGTGAATGGCCTGGTTAAAACCGATCCGCGGCTGCCCAGTGGCGGCATCAAGCGCTCCGGCTATGGTCGCGAGCTTGGGCCGCACGGTATTCACGCCTTTGTGAATGCCCAGCAGGTATGGATAGGGCCCAAGCAGGACTGAGCAATACCGTGCAAACGCCGGTATTCCTTGACCCTCCGGGGGCACAGGCCTATAATCCTGCCTCTTGTTTGAAGTGGCGTCGGCGGCTTGTCTGCTGCATGGGTCCACGCAGTAAAAGATGACAGGGTTTTGTCATCGTAAGGACGTCGAAAGCCCCTCTTTAGGGGCTTTTTAGTAACCATAAGAAATGGTTGCAAGACAGAATTTTCAAATGTGGGCCTAGTGCCCATTTTTTGTTGGTGGGTTCGAAATATTGTCCGGTAAATCACGGCAGATACAAACCATGATTGAGCCTTCAGTAGAAGCGCTCGGTTACCGTCTGTGGGGCGTTGAGTACATAGCTCAGGGCCGTTCCGGCATGCTCCGGATTTATATCGATGCCGATAACGGTATTACGGTGGATGACTGTGCGCGGGTCAGCCATCAAGTCAGTGGCATATTGGATGTCGAAGATCCCATTTCGGGTGAATATCGCCTGGAAGTGTCGTCACCGGGCATGGACCGGCCGCTGTTTCGGCTGGAACATTTTGCCGATGCCGCTGGCGAGACCATCAAGGTCAAGTTGCGCATGAATTATGAAGGTCGCCGCAACTTTAAAGGGCGATTGGTAGGCGTGGAAAATGAAGACGTGGTTCTCCTTGTGGACGACCATGAATACCTTTTTCCATTGGCAGATATTGAGAAGGCAAATGTTGTTCCGCGGTTTGAATAATCAAGCCCGGGCTCTGGTCAATCGCCGGTTAAGATACCGGCCAGTCGACGAGGCATAGGATGAGCAAGGAAATATTACTGGTAGCGGAAGCGGTCTCAAACGAAAAGGGCGTTTCGCGCGATATCATTTTCGAGGCGATCGAACAGGCCTTGGCCACCGCAGCGAAAAAGCGCTACGAAGAAGACTCCGATATCTATGTCGTGATAGATCGCACTACAGGCGACTACCGCACATTCCGTCGCTGGGAAGTGGTTTCCGATGATGAGCTGGCCCTGCTGGGTACCCAGTTCACACTGGAAGAAGCCCACGAGCAAGATGCTAGTCTCAAGGCGGGCGATGTTTACGAGGAAGAAATTGAAAACGTAGGCTTTGGCCGCATTGCGGCGCAAACCGCAAAGCAAGTCATAGTTCAGAAAGTACGCGAAGCCGAACGTGCCCAGGTGGTCGAGCAATACCAAGACCGGTTGGGTGAGTTGATTAACGGCACCGTCAAAAAAGTGACTCGCGATAATATTATTGTTGATTTGGGTAATAACGCTGAAGGCTTGCTACCACGCGAAGAGCTGGTCGGGCGTGAAGTGTTCCGTATTAACGATCGCGTGCGTGCTGTTTTGAAAGAAGTGCGTGCAGATGCGCGAGGCCCTCAGTTGCTGCTTAGCCGCGCCTGTCCGGAAATGCTCATCGAGCTGTTTAAAATTGAAGTGCCGGAGATTTCCGAGCAGGTCATAGAGATTCGTGCAGCTGCTCGCGATCCGGGTTCACGTGCAAAAATTGCAGTGAAAACCAATGATGGCCGCATCGATCCTGTTGGCGCCTGTGTAGGTATGCGCGGTGCGCGCGTGCAGGCGGTGTCTGGCGAGTTGAGCAACGAGCGAGTGGACATTGTGCTGTGGGATGATAACCCCGCGCAGCTGGTCATCAATGCCATGTCGCCGGCTGAAGTCGAGTCCATTGTCGTGGATGAAGACGCTAAAACTATGGATATCGGTGTTGGCGAAGACAATCTGGCTCAGGCTATCGGTCGCGCTGGACAGAACGTACGACTGGCTAGCGAACTGACCGGCTGGGAAATCAACGTCATGAGCGTTGAAGCTATGTCGGAGAAGCATGAGCAGGAATCTGGTCAGGTGATGGAAATGTTCATGGACGCTCTGGACGTTGATGAAGATGTCGCCGGTGTGCTGGTAGAAGAGGGCTTCACTACGCTGGAAGAGGTGGCTTATGTGCCGCTGGAAGAAATGCTGGGTATTGAAGGCTTCGACGAAGATATTGCCGAAGAACTGCGTGCGCGCGCCAAAGATGCCCTGTTAACCCAGGCCATCGCAAGCGAAGAACAGCTGGAAGCTGCCGAGCCGGCAGAAGATCTGTTGACGATGGAAGGCATGGATCGTCATTTGGCTTTCCAGCTGGCCAGTCAGGGCATCACTACGATGGAAGACTTGGCCGAGCAGGCAGTAGAAGATTTATTGGATATTGAAGGCATGGACAGCGAGCGAGCTGCCCAACTGATTATGACAGCACGTGCGCCGTGGTTCGCCGATGAAGACTCATCTGGTGAAGCCAGCTAGAGGACGCCCGGTATTCAAGCGTTGTGTATGCGCAGTGCAAGCTGTCGGACGAGGTAAGGGAGAAGATTGAATGGCTGAAGTAACGGTAAGCCAGCTGGCAGAAGTTGTGGGGACACCCGTAGACCGTCTGTTGAAACAGATGAAAGAAGCGGGGTTGAAGCATCAGGCTGCTGAGGAAGTTGTGTCCGATGCGGACAAGCAGGTTCTGCTGGCTTTTCTTAAAAACAGTCACGGTGAAACAGCATCAGCGCCCAAGAAAATTACGCTGAAGCGAAAGACTTTAAGCACCCTGAAAACCGGCTCCGGCGCGGCTAAGAAAACGGTCAGCGTGGAAGTGCGAAAAAAACGCACCTACGTGAAACGTGATCCTGCAGAATTGGCGGCGGAAACAGCCGAAGAAGAAGCCAACGCAAAAGCTGAGGCTGAAAAGCAGGCGGCGGAAGAAGCGGCCCGTTTGGCTGCGCAAGCCAAAGCTGAGGCGGAGAAGAAAGCCGCTGAAGAGGCTGAAGCCAAAGCGCAGGCAGAAGCTGAAGCGGCGGCCAAGGCAGCTGCAGCGAAAGCTGAGCAGGAAGCGCCTGCGCAAGCTGAAGTGCCTGAGGAGAAGCCTGCCGGGCCGGTAGAAGAGAAACCTGTTCGTGCGGCGGCTCCCAAGCCGAAAGAAAAAGTTGAGATTGACCCGGAAATTCTGCGTCAGCGTGCTGCTCATCGGCGTATGGACGAAGAAGCCAAGGAGCGCGAGCGTCGCGAAGCTGCACTGAAAGCCAAGCGTGAAGAAGAAGAGCGCTTGGCTATTGCTGCGCAGCAGGTTGAAGAGGCCAAGAAGACCTCTGCTCAGCCTCACAAAGAGAAAGAGCCTGAAGGCAAAGCCAAACCCAAAAAAGTGCACCGCACTGGTCGTGAAGACGACGATAAGCCGCGCGGCAAGCGTGGCAAGGCGCCGAAGGGTCGCGGTCGGGTTGCAGTAACAGCCGACTTCGAGGAAGACGATGGCAGTTATCGTCGCGGCAAGAAACGAACACTGAAACTGCCAGACGATCACAAGCGGCATGCCTTCCAGGCGCCAACGGAGAAAGCTATCAAAGAAGTTGCAATTCCCGAAACCATCACGGTTGGGGAGCTGGCTCAGCGCATGAGCATTAAAGCGGGCGAAGTCATCAAGGAATTGATGAAGCTCGGCGTTATGGCAACCATAAACCAGGCAATTGATCAGGAAACTGGTCAGCTGGTGGTTGAAGAGATGGGGCACACAGCGCGACTGGTATCTGACGATGCACTCGAAGAGGCATTGGAGGAAACCCTGCTTTCACACGGTGAAGGTACGCTGCAATCGCGCGCGCCAGTTGTAACCGTTATGGGTCACGTAGACCACGGGAAAACGTCGCTGCTCGACTACATTCGAAAAGCCAAGGTGGCAAGTGGTGAAGCCGGGGGGATTACCCAGCATATCGGTGCCTACCATGTGGAGACCGGGCACGGCATGATCACGTTCCTGGATACTCCTGGTCACGCCGCATTTACCGCGATGCGAGCACGTGGTGCCAAGAGTACTGATATTGTTATCTTGGTGGTTGCTGCTGACGATGGTGTGATGCCGCAGACCGAAGAGGCGATTTTGCATGCCCGCGCTGCTGGTGTGCCGCTGGTGGTAGCCGTCAACAAAATGGATAAAGAGGGGGCGGATCCAGATCGCGTCAAGAATGAACTGTCTGCTAAAGAAGTTATCCCGGAAGATTGGGGTGGTGAAACCCAGTTTGTGGAGGTTTCAGCCCATACCGGTGATGGCGTAGACGATTTGCTAGACGCAGTGCTGCTGCAGGCGGAGCTGCTGGAATTGAAAGCACCGGCTGACGTTCCAGGTCAGGGGCTGGTGATTGAGTCGCGCCTCGATAAAGGTCGCGGCACCGTAGCATCGGTGCTGGTTCAGAACGGTACCCTGCGCAAGGGTGACATTGTTCTGGCGGGGCAATACTACGGCCGCGTTCGCGCCATGATTGATGAGACTGGCCGTCAAATTGATGCTGCAGGACCGTCTATTCCGGTTGAGATTCTTGGTCTGGATGGGACGCCCGATGCCGGTGATAGCTTTGTTGTTGTAGAGAATGAAAAGCGTGCTCGTGAAGTGGCGGATTTCCGTGCTCACAAAGATCGCGACCAGAAACTCAAGCGGCAGCAGGCTGCCAAGCTCGACTCCATGTTTGATCGCATGGGTGAAGGGGCTGATCGACAATCGCTGAATATAGTCCTCAAAGCCGACGTGCGCGGTTCATTGGAAGCATTGCAGGCGTCTCTAGTGGATCTGGGTAACGACGAAGTGGAAGTGAATGTGGTGTCTGGTGGCGTTGGCGGTATTACCGAATCCGACGTCAACCTGGCAATCACCGCCGGTGCAGTCATGTTCGGTTTCAACGTGCGCGCCGATGTGTCCGCGCGCAAATTGGCTGAAAACGAAGGCGTCGACCTGCGTTACTACAGCGTTATTTACGATCTAATCGACGACGTAAAACAGGCGCTGTCAGGCCTGCTGTCTCCGGAAATGCGCGAAGAGATTGTGGGTACCGCCGAAGTTCGCGACGTATTCCGTTCGCCCAAGCTGGGTGCGATTGCTGGCTGTATGGTTATCGAAGGCACGATTTACCGAAACAATCCGATCCGTGTGTTGCGCGACAACGTGGTTATCTACGAGGGCGAGCTGGAATCTCTGCGCCGCTTCAAGGATGACGTCGGTGAAGTTCGTCAGGGCTTTGAATGTGGTATTGGCGTGAAGAACTACAACGATGTCAGGGCGGGCGATCAGATCGAGGTCTATCAGGTGAAAGAGTTTGCTCGTACTCTGTAAGAGGTTGAATGCGTGAGTGATTTCAGCCGGACCCAGCGAATTGCCGACTTCCTGAAGAAGGAACTCGGCGCGCTGATACAGTTCCAGATACGCGATCCACGTGTTGGTATGGTCAGTATTACCGATGTTGAGGTGAGTCGAGATCTGTCGCACGCACGTGTGTTTGTGACCGTGATGGGGAAGGACAGTGAAGAGGAGGCCAAGGAGTCTCTCAAGGTGCTTAATCGCGCGGCTGGTTTTCTGCGCAGTCGCGTTGCCCAGAGCCACAACGCGCGTACTACACCTGCCCTGAAGTTTATCTACGATACCAGTGTGCGCCGTGGTGAATACATGTCGCGCCTGATCGACGATGCGGTCGCCAAAGACCGCCAGCGCAGCAAAGACGACGAGCAGTAAGTGGGTCGTAAGCGTCGCGGTCGTCCGGTGGACGGCATTCTGGTTTTGGACAAACCCGCTGGACGTAGCTCCAACGGGGCGCTGCAAGTGGCTCGCGCCATCTATAACGCTGCCAAAGCCGGGCATACCGGCAGTCTCGATCCGTTGGCCACAGGGGTGTTGCCCGTGTGCTTCGGTGAGGCCACCAAATTCTCCCAATATCTTCTTGATGCCGACAAGGCCTACGATGCAACGGTAACCCTGGGTATCACCACGGCGACCGGAGATGCGGAAGGCGAGGTTACCAGCGAGCGCGATGCGAGCGCGATAACCGAGCAGGCGGTGCGTGACGCAGCTGCTGCCTTTGTCGGTACCATCGAGCAGATTCCCTCCATGTATTCCGCCCTCAAAAAAGATGGCAAGCCGCTCTATGAGCTGGCGCGCCAGGGCATTGAGGTTGAGCGTGAAGCGCGCCGAATCACTATCTATTCGCTTGAAATCACCGCTTTTCGTTCAGGCGTGCAAGCTGAGGTGGATGTCAGTGTGCGCTGCAGCAAAGGCACTTACATCCGTTCGTTGGCGGAGGATCTGGGGCAGGCGCTGGGCTGTGGCGGCCATATCACCATGTTGCGGCGCACGGCCGCCGGTCCGTTTACCCTGGCCCAATCAAAGAACCTCGAAGAGCTGCAGGTATTGAGGGATCGGTCGGATTTTGACGGTCTGGACGCTCTATTGCTGCCAATAGATCTTGCACTGCCCCAGATGACCATACTGGAGCTAGGGGATACCGCCGGGTATTACCTCATGCAGGGACAGGCGGTGCAGGTGCCCAACGCCCCAACCGAGGGGCTGGTGGGGCTCAAGCTGAACACTGGCCAATTTGTAGGTGTTGGAGAAATTCTCAGCGACGGGCGCGTAGCCCCTCGCCGTTTGGTTTCTAATATGCGACAATAGGCGGCTAGTCTGAGGCTCCGTCTATGTGCGGCGCTCGGGCGTAACGAACCTGTCTGTAAATATGCACGGGCAGGCTCGACATGAGAGTGACCTGTAAAGCGAAAGCGCAGTGTGACTCACGCATATTCATAGTGAATGAGGAATAGTGAAATGGCATTGTCTGCCCAAGAGAAAGCTCAAGTCGTTAAAGAGTATCAACAGGCTGAAGGTGACACCGGTTCTCCCGAAGTACAAGTTGCCCTGTTGACAGTCAACATCAATAAACTCCAGGGTCACTTCGAGGCCAACGGTAAAGATCACCACTCGCGTCGCGGCCTTATTCGCATGGTTAACCAGCGCCGCAAACTGCTGGACTATCTGAAGAAGAAAGATGCAGGGCGGTACACCACCCTGATCGGACGTCTCGGCTTGCGTCGTTAATA
>NZ_JBFJTH010000107.1:0-13065 GCF_041625495.1 Litorivivens sp.
GGCTTTCAGCATGGTGGACTGCATACGCTGTTCCTTTCTGTCTCTAGTGCCTTGTGCCGGCAGATCCGGTTAACGGTGGCTATCAAGCCGGCCCAATTTATTGGGCGGCAAGCATACCCCAGTCAGCGCTGGGATTGAAGTTCAGGGTGACATTGTCAATCAGACGGGTGTCGCCCAGCCGGGCAGCCGCCAGTATAACAATTTCTTCGGTGTCCATTGTTACTTCAGCGAGTGTGCTGGCGTCGCAAATGGAAAAATAGTCGGGCTCAAATCCGGCATCTTGCAGTGTCAGGCGAGCGTGGCGCTCTAGCTCCGCATAACTGTCAAAGCCGCAGGCTATGGCTTCGCGGCAGGACTGAAGGGTTTGATGCAGGAAGGGGGCCGCTTGACGCTGACGCTGGTCGAGGAAGCCATTACGTGAGCTCAGGGCAAGGCCATCTTCTGCGCGCGCGGTATCTACCCCTTCAATGTGAATAGGCATGCACAGATCGGCAACCATCTTGCGGATGACGGCGAGCTGCTGGAAATCTTTTTTGCCGAATACCGCGACATCGGGCTGCACAATCTGGAACAGCTTGGTGACAACGGTAGAGACACCGTCGAAATGTCCGGGTCGGCTTGCACCGCAGTGACTTTCGGAAACGCCAGGTACAGAGACGATGGCCTGCGCGCCCATGCCATTGGGGTACATTTCTTCAACGCCAGGATGAAACAGGTACTGCACGCCCTCTGCAAACAGTTTTTCCTTGTCGGCGGTGAGGGTGCGTGGGTATTTGTCGAGATCTTCGTTGGCCCCAAACTGGAGGGGGTTAACAAAGATGCTGACCACGACAACGTCGCCCAGAGCTCGGGCGCGTCGCACCAGCTGCAGGTGACCTTCGTGAAGGTTGCCCATGGTGGGCACAAAGGCGACACGACGGCCATTGCGTCGTTCGCTGTTCAGGGCTTCTCTCAGCCGCGCTGTTGTACTGAAGGTTTTCATACCACCCAACTTCCTACTCGTGCCATCGCTGATATGCAGATGCAGGTTGCTGTGATGTCAGTCCGCTGTCGCTGCGGGCTGGCGCCCAATCCGGAACTTACATCCGGCCCACTGCCATAGTGTTTACATTGTGAACAATTGGTAGTGGCGGGCAAGTATGCCCCAATCGTGAGAGGGGTTCAATGCTTTTTGGTAACAAATTTCCGGCGAGTTTGTTACCAAAAGAAGCGTTAAAATTGAGGTAACAAAAAGCACTGAAAGCCACGTCATCCGTGGCTTTCAGTGGGGTTGTTAGCTGAAGCTGTGCTCCGGCCCGGGAAATTCGCCACGTTCCACCGCCTCCCGGTAGCGGGTGAGGGCGTCAGGGATGTCTGCGGCCTCTGTCAGAAAGTTTTTGACAAACTTGGGCAGTCGCCGGGAGATGCCGAGCAAATCGTGCAGAACCAGCACCTGGGCATCGGTTTTGGGCCCCGCACCAATGCCTATAACGGGGATGCTGAGTGCCTCGCTGATACGTTCGCCCAGTTCGGTGGGGACACATTCAATGACCAGTAGGCTGGCGCCCGCATCTTCCAGAGTTTTGGCGTCGGTAATCATGCGGCGGGCACTGACTTCGTCGCGCCCTTGTACCTTGAACCCCCCCAGGGTGTTAACGGATTGCGGGGTAAGGCCGAGATGGCCGCACACCGGGATACCGCGTTCGGTCAGCAGACTGATGCTTTCAGCGAGCCACTGACCGCCTTCCAGTTTTACCATATGGGCGCCGGACTGCATCAGAGCGGTGGCATTGCGCAAGGTATCGTCAATGGTGTTGTAGCTACCGAAGGGCAGGTCAGATACGATCAGGGCGGTTTCTGTGCCGCGATTTACGCATGCTGTGTGGTAGCACATATCGTCCACGGTCACCGGCAGTGTGCTGGTGTGTCCTTGCAGGACATTGCCGAGGGAGTCGCCGACCAGGATGACATCAATGCCGGCCTGATCGACAGCTCGGGCAAACGTGGCATCGTAGGCGGTTAAAACGGCGAACTTTTCGCCGTTGGCTTTCTTGGCCAGCAGGGATTGCGGGCTGATTTTGTTCATGGGAGCTCCCCTTACACCAGGCTAGGGTTGAAGTAGTGGCGTCCACTGTGAATGCGCGGAATATAGTCAAGCAGCTGCTGGAAGTCACGCGGATTGTTGGCAAAATCGATTTCCGAGGCGTTGACGATTAGCAGTGGCGAATCTTCATAATATAAAAAGAACTCACTGTATATCTCGTTGATTTCTTCGAGATAGCGCCTCTCGACCCGCTGTTCGTAGCGGATGCCGCGGTTCTGGATGCGGTTCATCAGTACGTCGGCCGGGGCCTGCAGGTAAATGACGAGGTCCGGTACCGGGGCGTCGAGGGTGAGTTGGTTATATACTTTCTCGTACAGAGCCATTTCGTCGCTATCGAGGTTGGCTCTGGCAAACAGACGGTCTTTCTGCATCAGAAAGTCCGCTACCTTGGTAGGTTTGAAAAGGTCGCTCTGTTTGAACTCATCCAGCTGTTGGGCACGCTGGAAGAGAAAATACAGTTGCGTGGCCAGGGCAGCCTGGCGACGGTTCTTGTAAAAACGTTCCAAAAAAGGGTTTTCGTCGGCGCGTTCCAGCACGGTTTGATAGCCCAGGTGGTCGGCTAGCTTGTTTGTAAGCGTGGTTTTGCCCACACCTATCGGGCCTTCAACCGCAATAAAGGCCGGTAGTGGCTTGTTTTCAGACATTAACTCTCCCGGTAATCACTGCAGCAGCCAGAGGTCTTCTGCGCTGGCGTAGTCTAATAGTCCGGACAGGCAAGTGCCATCCGGCAAGGTTAAATCCGGCGCTAGCTCGGCCAAGGGGACCAACACGAAAGCTCGTTGCGCAAGACGCGGGTGCGGCACTACCAGGCGAGCAGTGTTGATGGTTTGCTCGCCGTAGAGCAGCAAGTCGAGATCCAGTGTTCGGGGTCCCCACCGCACATCACGTACTCGCCCGTGGAGATTTTCTATCTGTTGCAAGGTGTCGAGCAGAGCCAGCGGAGAGAGCAAAGTATCAACGCTGGCGACAGCATTGACGTAATCTGCCTGCTCGCCAGGCCCCACAGCCTTGCTACCGTAAAAGCGTGAACAGCGCAGGTTGTGCAGGCCAGGGGTGCCGGCAAGCCGGTCGAGTGCCTGACTTAGTTGCCCTTGAGGGTCGGCTTGGTTGCTGCCCAAGCCGAGATAGCATCTAACAGTCACGAGGGTTTCTGGTTGTTGCGGTAGCGAGGCTTGCGCCGGCGTCGGCTATTGTTGCGCGGCTTGTTGGCGCTGGTTTTTTTCAGCATGGCCTCGCGGGTGTCGGCATTGGCTTCCTGGTAGGCTGTCCACCAGGGGCCAAGTTCTTCCGGGATTTCGCCGGATTGTTCCCGCAGCAGCAGAAAATCATAGCCGGCGCGGAAATAGCGGTGCTCGAGCAGTTCCTCGGCACGGCGGCCGCTGCGCCGTGGGAGTCGCAGTTGCAGCTCCCAGATGTCGCGCATGGGCATGGAAAAACGCTTGGGGATCGACGTGTGCTGTATTTGACGCGAAATGGCAGATTGCGCAGCCTGGTGCAGGGCGGGAATTTCCGGAACCCCTTCGGCGAGCAGAATCTTCATTTCCTTTTGCACGACTGGCCAGAGCATCACTGCGTAAATAAAAGCTGGGGTAACCGGTTTGTCCTGGCTAATGCGCAGGTCGGTATTGACCAGCCCCTGCTCGATCAGGGCAATGGCGGTACTGTCGCCACTGTCGAGAATCTCTTGCGTGGCAGGGAATAGCGGACGGAACAGGTCGTAGTGTTTCAGCAGAGCGAACACGCGCAGGGCGTGGCCTTCCATAAAAAGCTTGAGCACTTCGTCAAACAGGCGTGCCGCCGGCACTTCGCTGAGCATGGGCGCCAGCGATTTGAGTGGGGCGGCAGTGTCAGGCGCGATATCAAAATCCAACTTGGCAGCAAAGCGCACCGCGCGGATCATCCGTACCGGGTCTTCCTGATAGCGGCTGCTGGCATTGCCGATAATGCGTACCTGCCGTTTTGCAAGATCGTTCAAGCTGCCGACATAATCGTGAACTGTAAACTTGTCGCTGCAGTAATACAGTGCATTGATGGTGAAGTCGCGGCGCACTGCATCTTCTTCCAGCGTGCCGTACACGTTGTCGCGCAACAGCATACCGTTATCGGCGGCAACGGCTGTTTTGTCGTTGCCGTCACTGTGGCTGCCGCGGTAGGTGGTCACTTCAATGATTTCGCGGCCAAAGCGTACGTGCACGATCTTGAAACGCCGGCCGATAATGCGGCTGTTGCGAAATAGCTGGCGGATTTCTTCGGGGGTCGCGTTGGTGCCAATATCGAAATCTTTAGGGTGTTTGCCAAGCATCAGGTCGCGTACGCCACCACCCACCAGAAAAGCCTCAAACCCGCCGCTGCGCAAACGATGCATAACTTTCAGCGCATTGTCGCTGATATGTTTGCGGGAAATTGGGTGTTCGTCGCGGCTGAGAATGCGAGGAAGCTTGGGTTCCGCTGACTTGCGCGTCACGGCGGAAGTGATTTTTGTCCAGAGATTAGCCACTTATATTGAATAGTTCCTGTGTGCCGTTAGCTGATTACGCGCGGCATTCTAGCATAGATGATTGATCGCCCTGAGCGGTAGTTTATGAGCAGCTCGGAGCCATTGGTTACCGGTAGCCATGGGTGCGGTGTGAAGAGTGCCCTGTGGCTTATAAATACAGCTTTGCATTTTCGGGTAGATAGTGTCGGGGAATCAAGGCGGGTGGGTAGATTTTCAAGGCCCAGAAATGAAGAAGGGGAAAACAATGTCTTCCCCATCCAGGTCTCTATGCAATTGTTTTTATTTGTCTTCTTGCTCTTATTATTATTTTTTACTTGTTATTATTTTTATTTGACAGCTATATAGCAGTTAGCGTGCCAGGTTTGTAAAGTTGTTTATATTCAATGAGATAGGGTAATTCGGGTGACCAGTATTGTCTAAGTATAAGTGCTTATTGTTACTGATCTGCCCGTTGCTTGTTACTTTTACCAATTAGGGTAACGGTGGTTTCTGTATTTTTTGTGACAATTGGTATCTGCTTGGAACTTCTCCGCAATCAGGCGGTCTTCGAGCTCTTTTTCCGTGGAATGCCCAGCCGCTGGCGTCGTTCCCACAGGCATTCGCGGCTCACGCCCAGTTTTTGCGCGAGCTCTGTTTCGCTCATTGAATCCTGGTGTTCCAGAACAAAGCGCTGGAAGTAATCTTCCAGTGACAGGTCTTCGTTGGGGTCCAACGCGCTGTTGCTGCTGGACTTACTGGGCTCTGGGTCTTTGCGAGGCTTGTTCTGGGGCTTCTGTTTGGTGCGTATCTGGCTGACGTCGACCAGCTCCAGATCTATGTCCAGCTCATCATTGTCGATCTCGGGGCCGTCGCTGAGGATGACGGCGCGCTCCACAGCGTTTTCAAGCTCGCGAATATTGCCCGGCCAGATATAGGTGGTAATGGCTTGAATGGCTTTCGGCGAAAAATGCATCTCTTCTTTGCCAAGGCGCTCGGAGCTGCGCTGCAAGACGGCTTCAGCAATCTCAAGAATGTCTTTGCCTCGCTCGCGTAAGGGGGGAAGTTCCAGCTGAATTACGCTGATTCGGTAGTAGAGGTCTTCCCGGAAATCGTGATCTCGCGCCATATTTTTCAGATCGCGGTGGGTGGCGCAGATTAATCGTACATCCACAGTGCGCGCCTGTACTGAGCCAATGCGGCGAATTTCATTCTCCTGAATAAAGCGCAGCAGGCGGGCCTGAGCTTCCATCGGCAGCTCGCCGATTTCGTCGAGAAAGAGGGTGCCGCCGTCCGCTGCTTCGATCAAGCCGATGCGGTTGGTATTGGCGCCGGTAAATGCCCCTTTTTCATAACCAAAGAGTTCGGACTCAATCAGTGTTTCCGGGATGGCGGCACAGTTGACTGAAATCATCGGCTTGTCCGCACGGCTGCTGCGATTGTGGATGGCTTTGGCAACCAGTTCTTTACCGGTGCCGGTTTCGCCGCGGATCAAAACGGTGGCTTCCGTAGGCCCGACTTTACGGATCTTGTCATACAGGGTTGTCATGGATTTGCAGCTGCCGATCATTTCCCCCAGCTGAGGCTGACCGCGTTGGCCGTTGCGCCGGGTGCGACTGGCGGACGAGCGATCGTCGCCGGCGTGGAGTTCGATATTGCGACGCACGGCTTCGAGCATTTCGTCATGATCAAAGGGTTTGGCGACGTAATCAACGGCACCGAGCTTCATGGAGTCTACCGCTGAGCGCAGGCTGGCATAGCTGGTCATGACCAGTACCGGCGACTCCGTGTTCTGGATAAGGTCTGTGCCGGGCGCGCCAGGCAGGCGCAGATCCGTGATAATCAGGTCGAAGTCGTCGAGGGTGAAGTTTTGCTGGGCCTCCGTGACTGAGGCGGCCTCCTGCACCCGATAGTCGTTGCGTTCGAGCAGGCGTCGAAGGGCTTTGCGGATTACGTCTTCGTCTTCGACAATCAGTATGTCATTCATCTTTGTCTCGCAATCTGACATTCGTCTGCTGGATGGCGGGCGGGTGTGTTACCAAAATGCCCAGTCCAAGTCGTAACACGACAAAATACCGCTTCCGCTCTGAATTTGCCAGTCTGTCTCAGGCTGTCCGCTCAAAGCGCCGGAAGGTCAGGTGCACGCAGGTGCCCCGATCGCGTCCTTTAACCGGGCTTTCGATTTGGATCTCGCCGCCCAGATCCTCCACGATGTTGTATACCAGTGCGAGCCCCAAGCCAGTACCTTTACCGGGCTCTTTGGTGGTAAAGAAAGGCTCGAAAATGCGTTCCAGAGCCTCAGGCGGAATGCCGCTGCCGTCGTCACACACGGCAACTTGAACCTGGTCGTGATCCGCTTGTGCGGTAACGCGAATTTCCCCGTCACTGTCGCTGGCGTCGCGGGCGTTGGACAGAAGGTTGATAAAGACCTGAATCAGACGCTGGTTGTCGGCGGCAATGATCAATGCCTGAGGGCAATCGTTGACGAAGTGTACCGGTTGCGCCTCCCGGTCGAGGGTAAGCAATTGCAGGGCCTCGTTGACGCAATGTTTTACATCGACGGCTTCAATTTTGCTGACCTGTGCGTCGCGGCCTTGATGGGCGAAATTAACCAGACTCTGGACAATGCCGGTAATGCGTTGTGTCTGTTTGATGATCTGTTCGGCGCTATCCAGTATTTCCGGGTCCTCGGAGTCAAAGCGCAGATTTTGGGCGAGGCAGGCAATGCCGGTTACTGGATTGCCGATCTCGTGGGCGACGCCCGCAGCGAGCCGGCCGATGGAAGCCAGCCGCTCCTGATGTGTGAGCTTACTTTCCATCAGGTGATTGTCAGTTACATCTTCAACGATAATGACCTGTTCACTGCGGGTTAAGGGGTCGACCGCTGCTTTATGTAGATTGAGGACGCGGGTAAAAGGCCCTTGTTCGAAATTGTATTTGCGCCAGTGCAAGTCTTCGCTGTTTACAAACTCGTTGAGCAGGGTTTCCCAATGGGAATCCACGTCATTGAGGCGTGAGCCAGTAATGTCTTCGCTGGCAATGCCGGAGAGGTCACTCATGGCTCGATTCCACATCAGAATTTCGCCATCGGTACCTAAAGAGCACAGGCCAATGGGTAGCTCGTCGAGGGTTTGCCGGTGGTAGCGACGCAGATTGTTCAGGTCTGCAGCCAGGCCGGTGAGGTGGGCGTTGTAGAGTTCCAGTCGGCTTTCGATAAAGGTAATGTCTTCGCTGCCTGTGCTGGGGTCGCCGGTGTAGGGCAGCTGCTGATCGACCAAAGATTTGGCAACGCCGGGCCCCATGAGTGCAGACAGGTTGATTTCAATGCGGTCGCGCAGCCGGCGCAGGGCATAGGGGCGCCGTTCGTCGGGTGCGAGCCGCAGTTCTTCCAGTGCTTTGGCAACTTCGCGCTGGGCCACGTGCTCGCCCAGTGCGTAGGCCAGGCGCTGCTGCATCTCGGCAGCATCACGCAGATCCAGCAATTGTCGAGCAGGTCGGTTTAGATCATCCAGGGTACAGGCTTCGGCGGCAATGCGTTCTTCATTGCGCGTGGGCGTAAGCAGCGACACGGCAATAAACATCAGTGCGTTGGCGGTTAGTGACACGGCTACGACTGCAACCCAAGCCAGTTCGTCGGGCAAATCGGACACATAAAATGAGGTCACCCAGTTGCCATCAATGGCATCGACGAGCGTTGCTAATGAGCCCATCGTCCAAACGAGGAATCCTGCCAGCAAGCCGGCAATCAACCCATAACTGTTAGCCCTGGGCCAATAGAGAATGGCCAGTGTGCCGGGCAGAAATTGTGCGCAGCCAGAGATTGCGGCGATTGCCAGTTGCGAGAAGGTGTGCTGGTCGGGCATCAGCTGGTAAAAGCCAAAGCCTGTGAGAATAATCACCGCTATCAGCAGCTGCCGAATACGCAATAGCCAGTGATAGATATCGGTCTTACTGTCTGGCTGGTAGATAGGCAGTATCAGGTGGTTCAGACACATTGAGGCCAGTGCTAGCGTCGCGACAATAATAACGCCGCTGGCTGCGGACAGGCCACCTACGTACACCACATAGGTCAGCCAAGTCTGGTTGGTTTCCAGGCCGATGGCCAGTGAGTAAAACTGGGCGCTGATATCGGAGCCCAGTGCTTCGCCGGCCCACAGAATGGGGAACACGGGCAAGCTGATCAGCAGCAGATAGAATGGAATGCCCCAGCTGGCGGGTTTAAGGTTGGAGGCCTTCGGGTTCTCGGCAAACAGCACGTGGAACACGTGAGGCAGACACACGGCACTGGCAAAAAACATCACCAGCGACATGCGTGTGCTGTCGCCGCCGGCGGGGGTGTTCAGACTCTCAATCAGGTTCGGTTGTGTTGTCAGCCAGGCTTGCATGTCGCCAAAGCTTCCAAACACCAGTTTGATGGAAAAGAAGCCAGTAATCAGTAAGGCGAACAGTTTAACAAGCGATTCAAAGGCGATGGCGGTCACCAATCCGCGGTGACTTTCCCGCGAGTTCAGGTGGCGTGAGCCGAATAGAATCGCAAACACACTGATAAAGATACAAAACAGAAGAGCCAGTCCGTCGCGTTCACCGAGGGAGTTGCCGTCGCTTTGCGTTATCACCAGCATGGACTCGGTAACCGCCTGAATCTGCAGCGACAACAGCGGCAACATGGCGATTAGCATAAACAGGGTGACCAGAGAGCCGGCCCACTGACTGCGGAATCGGAAGGTCAAAACGTCGGCCAATGAATTGAGGCGGTAGGATAGGCAAATACGCATCAACGGCGACAGCAGCAGGGGATAGACGATAAAAGCGGAGGATATTCCCAAGTAGTAGTTTATGTAGCTGTAGCCGGCGTGCCGAGCGTAATCGACAATGCCGTAGATTCCATACGCGCTTACAAAAACCGTTAGTGACAGTACGAAGATTGCCGGGTGTTTGATGATCCGTTCAGGAATGACGTGGCGCTCTGCGGCGTAGGCGATTGCAAACAGCAGTATCAGGTAACCAGTGCCGAGCGCGAATAGCACATGGAGATCAGGGTGCATTGCGGGGAGTGTCCTGTCGCTGGCTGATATAGACAAAGATCACCACGCCGAACCAGATCAGGTGGGGGCGGTACCAGGCAATGCTGCCATCAAGCAGCCACTGCTCCAGCGACGGTGTAAACAGGAAAAACACCGAAAACAACAGTATCAGGGAGGATTGAATATGCATCCGCAGACCTCGTCGGAAGTGCTGCTATGGTAATAGAGGCTCTCCGTGATTGTAAAACGCTGATTCTGGTTGTCCCATGACCGCTGGCAAACGTTGCCGGTCCCAGTGCTTGATCGCCGCCAGCAGTAGGCTATCGATGCTGTGGCGCGAGTCGGGGAGCGGTTGATTTAGAAAGTGCAAGGCCAGCAGCAGATTATCGATTGCGCGACTGTTCTCGACCGGGGCCGCGAAGGTCTGCTTGCTCAATTTATGACCATCGGTGCCGACAATAACCGGGAAATGGAGATAGCGCGGCGCTGGCAGCCCTAGCAGAGATTGCAGGTAGCGCTGTCTCGGTGTCGACACCCACAGATCTGAACCCCGTACCACGTGGGTAATGCCCTGGTAGCCATCGTCGACGACGACAGCCAGCTGGTAGGCGTAATAGCCATCGCGCCGTTTGAGGATAAAGTCGCCAACCTCCTGTTGGAGGTTCTGATGCAGTGGCTGCTGCAGATCATCGTGGGCGTGCCAGATGTGATCAGGCACGCGCAGGCGAATGGCGCAGTCGTCAGTTTTTGCGGGGGTAACACAGTGCCCCCGATGAATACCGTCATATTGGCTTAGCTGACGTCGCGAACAGCTGCAGCGAAAAGCTTGTCCGGTATCCAGCAGGTGGGCCAGTGCGGATTCATAGGCAGCTGAGCGAGTGCTTTGTTCCAGCACGTCGCCGTCCCAACACAGGCCGTGATGGTGCAGCGTATCTAAAATTCGGCGATCAGCGCCCGCGATTTCCCGGGGCGGGTCGATGTTTTCCAGGCGCACCAGCCAGCGACCATTGCTTGCTTTGGCATCGAGAAAACTGGCGAGTGCGCCAATCAGTGAGCCGATATGGAGAGGCCCGGTGGGCGAGGGGGCGAAGCGACCGATATAAAGCGGATGGGTCATGGCAGGTGAGGTGGTGGGCGGCCCGGGGCCGCCCGGTCAGGATCAGCCGTGTTCCTGCCTTTCCTTGATTTCGTCGAGAGTTTTGCAATCAATGCACAGGCTGGCAGTGGGGCGCGCTTCCAGGCGCTTGATGCCAATCTCTACACCACAGGTATCACAAAAACCGTAGTCGTCGTTGTCGATCAGGTTCAGGGTAGACTCAATTTTCTTGATCAGCTTGCGTTCGCGATCTCGCGTTCGCAACTCCAGGCTGAATTCTTCTTCCTGGGTTGCACGGTCGGCAGGATCCGGAAAATTGGCAGCCTCATCTTTCATGTGGGTCACGGTGCGATCCACTTCTTCCATCAGCTCAGATTTCCATTTGAGCAGGATGTTGCGGAAGTGGTCCTTTTGCTTGTCGTTCATATACTCCTCACCCTTTTTTGGCTTATAGGGTTCGAAGTTTTTGAACACTCCCGCTTCTTTTTGCTTTGCTGGCATTGATTCAATCTCTCCATCAACGACTGGAAGTGCGCCGCAGCAGGCCTGTACAGCCAACTACCCCCGGCGCTAAAGCGGCAAAGCTACCAGATTACTCGGGCTCGCGCCATAATAAAAAGACCGCTCTGAATAGGCTTGCCAGACAGATAAGTATAGCTGCTAATGACGCATTCGGACGGTGGCGGCAACGTCTTTGGCTGTTACCATAGGCATTTTTGCCGGAGATGACATCTTGACCCGACCCTACGCCCGTCGCCTGCAGGATATTGAACCCTTCAGAGTAGTTGAAGTACTCACCCGGGCCAAGCAGCTTGCCGCTGCGGGGCGGGACATTGTGCGTCTGGAAGCGGGTGAGCCGGATTTTTCCACGGCGGAACCCATCGTGCGCGCAGCCCAGGCGGCCCTCGCGCGCGGGGAAACCCACTACAGTCAGGCGGCCGGGATACCGGAGCTGCGCGAGGCCATCGCCAACTATTACAAGACCGATTACAACCTGGCTATTGCCCCCGAACGCATCATGATCACCCCTGGTGCATCCGGGGCTCTGCTGCTGATTTCGGGGCTGCTGCTCAACCCAGGTGACGGCATTCTCATGACGGACCCGGGCTACCCCTGTAATCGCAATTTTTTCCGCCTGGTAGAGGGCGAGGGCCAGCTGGTGCCGGTGGGGCCGCAGGATCGCTACCAGCTCACCGCCGAGAAAGCGGCAGCCGTCTGGCGGGAAAATACGGTGGGGGCCATCGTCGCCTCGCCGGCTAACCCGACTGGGGAAATCCTTACCGAGCAAGAGCTGCGGGATCTTTACAGTTTGTGTGAACGCAAAGACGGTTATCTGATTGTCGATGAGATCTACCACGGCCTGGATTATGACGAAAAAGCAGCAAGCATCCTTTCGATTACGGACCAGGCCTTTGTGATCAACAGCTTTTCCAAATATTTCGGAATGACAGGGTGGCGCTTGGGCTGGTTAGTGGCACCGCCAGACGCAGTGCCACACCTGGAAAAGCTGGCTCAGAACTTGTTTATCTCCATGTCGACGATGGGGCAATACGGTGCCTTAGCGGCCTTTGAGCCTGAAACCAGAGGCATACTCAACAATCGTCGAGATGAGTTCAAGCGTCGACGGGACTATTTGCTGCCGGAGTTGCGACGCCTTGGGTTTGATATTCCGCACACGCCTGCCGGTGCTTTATATCTCTATGCCGGCATACAGAAGTTTGGAGGCAATAGCGCGCAATTTTGTGTGGATATGCTGGAGCAGCACGGAATCTCAATTACCCCTGGTGCCGATTTTGGGCGCTACCGAGCAAATGAGCACGTACGCTTTGCCTACACGACCTCTATGTCGCGCTTAGAGGAAGCTGTGGCACGGATGGATCGCTTGTTTGCCTAAGGCGCAATGGTTAATGCACAGCGTCGCAATGGCAGTCGAGCGCAAGCGAGAAGAAGTAATTTACGTATCCAATCGAGGCAGTAAAGGCATACTCGATCTATTTCTGAACAAACAGTGGCGTTATCAAGGAGAGCAGCTTGGTACACAGCTAGCGTGTTCATTGCTGCTATTGTGTACTGTCATTGCAATGTTTATATCGTGTAAGTCGCGGTATTGAAGGGCAGGGATGTGGATCGCCCGTGTATTCTCGCGAAGCGTATGACAGTCGATTAACGCCGTCAGCATCTATCAGAGATTTTTTAGTAACTTTTCGGTCGGCAGGTTAGTGGGTAACTCTATTCGGTAGAGGGTGGATTTGGTTGACAGGAATGTCCCCGCTCCGGAGAATGAAGCTCTCTCTAGGGGGCGCAATGATCGATATCGGTCGTCTGGGCGTACAATCGTCGCTCAGAAATAACTAAAATCAGCTATCGGCTTTTCCGGAGCGGTAATACC
>NZ_JBFJTH010000108.1:0-13059 GCF_041625495.1 Litorivivens sp.
GATAACCGGTAAAGACCAGCGCGTCGCATCACAGGGCGCCTCGGCA
Source organism: Litorivivens sp. (assembly GCF_041625495.1). Taxonomy (GTDB): domain Bacteria; phylum Pseudomonadota; class Gammaproteobacteria; order Pseudomonadales; family Spongiibacteraceae; genus Litorivivens. Next base: position 47 of record NZ_JBFJTH010000108.1, read on the forward strand.
ATGATCGCCGCCGCTCCTTTCGACACTGCTTTATCGATAAAATCGCGACCGTCGAGTTTGTGGCCGGCCAGGGCAACAAACACATCGCCAGGCTGAACACGTCGGCTGTCCAGCGCTAGGCCGGTAACCGGGATCGCAGCCTGATCCGCGCTAACCGCGTCAAGCAAATCGCCTAGAACCGTCGTTGTCTGCCCCATCAGTGCTTCCATTTCACGCTGAACCCGGTTTCTTTTTTGCCGCTTTATCTGCAATCACTTCGTCAACCGCGTCCGGCGCTATATTCAACAGACGCATTGCCTCTCCGGTAACTCGAGAAAATACGGGTGCTGCGGCTTCGCCGCCGTAGTAGCGACCACTGCCGGGCTCATCAATCGTCACGACCGTCACCACTCGCGGCCGAGAAGCCGGCGCCATACCAACAAACAATGACAGGTAGCGATCATCCGCGTAGCCGCCGTCAACGATCTTATGCACCGTGCCGGTCTTGCCAGCCACACGATAGGCATCGATATGGGCGCGCGTTCCTGTGCCCCCCGGACGAATTACCGACTCGAGCATCTGAGTTACGGAACGTGCAATCTCCTCATTCATCACCCGCTGCTCACCACCCTTGCGCCCCTGCTGAATCAGGCTGACCGGACGCAACACACCGCCACTGGCAAGCACGCCGTAGGCTTGAGCGAGCTGCAAAGTCGTAACAGACAATCCGTAGCCGAACGCAAAGTTTGCTCGTTCGATCGGCAGCCATTTTGGATGATTGGGAAGAATGCCATTGCTTTCTCCGGGAAAGCCCGTGCCTGTAGAACGCCCCAACCCAATGCGCTGAAACACATCCCAGACCCACTGTTCGTTCAACGCCAGCGACAATTTGCTGATACCTACCTGACTGGATTTTTTAAGCATCTGCTCCAGACTCAAAGTACCGTAGTTAACCGGATCAACCAGTGTTTTTGAGCCAATACGTATATGTCCGGGGCTGGTATCTATCACCGAATCGGCTGAGAATTTACCACTTTCAAGTGCCGCCACAACCGTAAAAGGCTTAACCGTTGAGCCAGGCTCAAACATGTCAGTCATGGCGCGATTGCGCATGGCAGCAAGTTTCATTTCAATGCGGTTATTGGGGTTAAAGCCCGGCTGATTGACCATCGCCAGTACTTCACCGCTGTCGCTGTCGAGCATGACCAACGTTCCCGCTTTGGCGCGGCTGCGTTGCAATGCTGCCTTCAATTCCTTGTATGCAAGATACTGCAGCCGAAGATCGATGGTCAGTTGCAAATCGTTACCCGGCTGCGCTGGTTTTCCTTCATCCAGATCACGCACGAAATTGCCGTATAAATCTTTGAGAACGCGCTTGCTGCCCGGTGTGCCCCGCAACCAATCGTTGTACGCGAGCTCCAGCCCTTCCTGCCCCTCATCGTCGATGTTGGTAAAGCCCACTAGATGGGAGACCACTTCGCCAGCTGGATAGTAACGACGGTATTCGCGCTGCATGTAAACGCCGGGAATTGAAGCCGACAATACACGTTCAGCAGCAGCCGGTGACATATGTCGCCGCAAATAGACAAAACGGCGCGACGATAGGCTGCTGATTTTCTTATTGAGAGAAGCCGAATCCAACTCAAGCAAACGCGCCAGCTCTGGCACTCGCCCCATTGCCTGAATCAATTCCTTTGGGTCTGCCCAGATTGAGGCCACTGGAGTACTTACCGCTAGCGGCTCACCGTGGCGATCAACGATCATGCCGCGATGTGCAGGAATACTTTCGCTGCGGATGGTTCGGGCGTTACCCTGCCCCTGCAAAAACTCACGACCTCGATCGGCATCCAGAATCTGCAGATTCAGGGTTCGCCACACCAATAAAATCGCAAGCGACAGCAAACCCAGCGCCATCACCATAAAGCGCCAGATGGGAACAAGCTGTACTGTTTGCTTAGTCCTCTTTGGCATTCACTTTCACCAACTGCAGTGCTTCATTTACCGGTGGCGTCATCATCAAACGCTCACTGGCCAATCGTTCAACTCGATCGTGGGCTGCCCAGGTACTGTGCTCGAGCAGCAGGCGCCCCCAATCTTCATCTAGCCGGTAGGCTTCTTTTTGCAATAACTGCCATTCATTAAACAGTTGGCGCGACTGATGGGAGCTGTACACGACAGACAGTGCTGACAAAACGATCAGCATTATCAGCCCCGCAACAAACCCCTGTTTAGCCACTCGCAACCCCTTTTGAGTAATTACTATCGTTTTTCCGCCACGCGCATAACGGCACTGCGCGCGCGTGGATTCTGCGCCAACTCGTCAGCCCCCGGCTTGATCGCCTTACCCAAGAGCTTTAACCGGCGATTGCTAATCGCACTGTCCTGCACCGGAATGTAGGAAGGCGGCTCATCACCCCGGCTTTCTCGTCGCATAAACTGTTTGACCATGCGGTCTTCCAGCGAGTGAAAACTGATGACCACTAACCGCCCTCCGGGCGCCAGGCAATCCACCGCCTTGCTCAGTGCGACTTCCAGGTCGCGCAATTCATCATTAACGGCGATCCGAATAGCCTGAAAGGCTCGGGTTGCCGGGTGTTTATGTTTTTCCCACGCGGGATTGGCCTCAGTAACGATTTTCGCCAATTGCAAAGTGCGTGTAATTGGATGCTCTTCGCGCGCGGCAACAATGGCCCCGGCAATACGTTTGGCAAAGCGCTCTTCACCGTATTCCTTCAGAACGCGTACCAATTCCGCCTTTTCTACCCCGGCCAACCACTGAGCGGCACTCTGGCCCGCATCAGGGTTCATCCGCATATCCAGGTCGCCATCGCGGCTGAAACTGAAGCCGCGCTCGGCATCGTCCAACTGCGGCGAAGACACGCCAAGGTCCAGCAAAATGCCATCTGCCGCGGTCACCCCGTGATCGGCAAGCGCATGGTCCAGTTCAGCGAAGGAACCCCGATACAAAAGCAGGCGACCATCGGCCGCCTGCAGTGTCTGCCCCGCCGCTATGGCGGCGGGGTCTTTGTCGATAGCAAGTAACCTGCCACCCTCACCGAGCACACCAAGGATTGCCTGACTGTGCCCGCCGCGACCAAATGTTCCATCAATGTAGAAACCCGCACTGTCGCTCACCAAAGCCTCCACGGCCTCTTTTAGCAATACGGTCACATGCTCGCTCATCGCCCCAACCTATAGTGACAGGGCGTTAACGGCATCAGGTACATCACCCTCTGGATCATCTTCATCTACCCAACTGTTCCAGAGCGCCTCACTCCATAATTCGAGCTTGTTGTTCTGCCCAACCAACATCAGTTTCTTTTCAAGCTGCGCGTAATCGCGCAAGGTTTGCGGCAACAGCACTCGTCCATTGCCGTCAAGCTCCAGAGGCTGGGCATACCCGAGCACCAGACGCTGAATTCGTCTGGCTTTGGCGTTCATATTCGGAAGCGCAGCAATTTTTTCTTTGAGCTCAGCCCATTCCTGCTCGGGATAAACCAGGACACAGCGATCTTCGGTATGTGCGGTCACCACAATGCGGCCGCCACAGGATTCCACAAGGGCGTCACGAATCTTGGCCGGAATGGCCAGACGCCCCTTTGAATCCATCGTGACATTGTTGCTGCCGGTGAACACGTTTCCCCACTCCTATGGAGTTATTAACCACTTATTCCCACTTAAATCCACTTTTTACCACTTTTGCACACTATAGGGACGACGCGAGAGGAGTGTCAAGCTAAACGGAGGGAAAATGCTTTTATTTCTCAAGAAGTTGCGGTAAAAATGCAGGTAACGGTTTACATCTTGCAAAGCAAACCCACCTCATTCTCGACCAAAATCAAGCCGATGCGCGAGACACTTAAGGTAAAGTCTTAAGAATAGGCGTAGCCGCCCTGCTGAGAGCGGTAATGGGGAGTTACTGACGGGAAATAAAAATGAGTCGGTCTGTAAGCCGGGTTCTGTCGAGGACAGTCATTCATCTAGAGTCAGTGTCACCACTGACTTCAAGCAGCCTACCCGAATCCACTGCGGGCCGCAGCGATGGATTCCTATTTGGCCTTGCTCCGAGCGGGGTTTACCATCGCCACGCCTGTTACCAGCCGCGCGGTGCGCTCTTACCGCACCTTTTCACCCTTACCAGACTACCGGGAAGCAGTCTGGCGGTATCCTTTCTGTTGCACTTTCCGTAGGCTCTCGCCCCCCAGGAGTTACCTGGCACTCTGCCCTATGGAGCCCGGACTTTCCTCCCCCTGCGTAAAACAGGCGGCGACTGCCCGACCGACTCAGGTGTAAGAATATACAGTATCCAGTTTGAGCGCAAGCCCTCTATGCTAGGCCGCATAACAATATTTCAAGAGGCTCATCATGGTCACCAACACCGCGCAAAACGCAACCACCACGCTTAATATTGGCATGCTGGGCGCCGCCCGCATTGGTTACTTCGGCCTTATCCAACCTGCTAAATCACTACCCCATATCAAGGTGCACGCCATTGCCGCCCGCGATCCAGAGCGCGCTCGCCAGTACGCAAAGAAACATGGCATAGCAGTGGTCCACGAAACCTACGAGGCGCTACTTGACGATCCGGCTATCGACGCTATCTACAACCCGCTGCCCAATGCCCTGCACTGCCAATGGACAATTCGGGCGTTGGACGCCGGCAAGCACGTGCTGTGCGAAAAACCCATTGCCAGCAATGCCGACGAAGTCAGGCAAATGACCGCCGCTGCACACCGCAACCAACGCGTACTGATGGAAGCCTTTCACTATCGCTACCACCCGCTCGCAGAACGAATGTGCGAACGTGTGAAAGCTTTAGGTCGTATCGAGCACATTGACATTGGTATGTGCTTTCCCCTGCCAATGCTTAACGACATACGTTTCAACTATGCCTTGGGCGGCGGCGCCACCATGGATGTCGGAGCCTATACCTGCAATATCGCCCGCCTGCTGGCCAGCGCCAGTGATGATCCGGCACTAAAAGTACTACCCAGGGTTGTGCGCGCCGAAGCGAAACTGCTGCGCGAAAATGTCGACCGCGCCATGCGGGTAGAGTTTGAATGGGGTAACGGCACCACCGGTTTCATCGAAAACTCCCTTCTGTCTCGGCGCCTGTTTCGCATAAGCGCCAAGGTCCGCGGCAGCAAGGGTGAGCTATATGTTCTCAACCCCGTAGCCCCGCAGATATATCACCAACTGAAAACCACCATCGACGGAAAAACCACCCGTGAAAAGGTAAGCGGTGCTGCCAGCTACACGGGACAACTTAAACGGTTTGCCGAACGCATTGCCTCAGGGGAGACCCAGAGCGACCTGTCCGACGCCCTGGAAAACATGACCTTTATCGATTCAATCTATCGCGCGGCCGGTATGCCGCTGCGCGGTGCTCAGTCTGACTGAAGAGAAAGGCCGGCCTGATAGAGAAGATTCTTTTTCAAGCCGGTGATTTTGGCAGCCAGTTGGGCCGCCTGTTTTAGCGGTAAGTCTGCCATCAGAATCTGCAGCACTCGGGCAGCCTCAGCATCCAACGCCTGCTCTTGGGCGGGTGCACCCTGCACCAGCACCACGCATTCTCCCCGCTGCTGGTTGGCATCAGAGGCTATCCAATCGGCCAACTCAGCCAACGGCGCCCGACGAATGGTTTCATGCATCTTGGTCAGTTCCCGGGCCAGCACAGCCATCCGCTCAGCACCAAACACCTCAGCCATGGCGCGCACAGAGTCCAGCACGCGATGAGGAGCCTCATAAAAGATCAATGTGCGGGTCTCATCTTGCAAGCTCTGGAGCTGCTGCAGCCGCGCCTGAGCTTTTGAGGAAAGAAACCCCTCAAAGCAGAAGCGATCTGAAGGCAACCCCCCTGCACTCAGCGCAGCGATAGCCGCACAGGCGCCAGGCACCGGCACAACCGAATAGCCTTCCCGGTGCGCCGCATCAACAATACGGTAACCCGGATCAGAAATTAGGGGAGTACCGGCGTCCGAGATCAACGCCACGCTTTCGCCACCTCCAAGCACAGAGAGAATCCGGCTCACAACCCGCTCGTCGCTATGGTCGTGGTAGGGAAGCATCGGGACATCAATATCGAAATGTGTGAGCAGGGGCTTGCTGTGACGCATATCTTCGGCCGCAATCAAGGCTACCGATTGTAGGACGTCCACCGCTCGCGGTACCATATCCAGTCGATTGCCAATGGGCGTTGGCACAATATAAAGCACGGGCGCCGCCATCCTGCTCTCCAGACTTGCGCGGGAAAAAATTTGCGCAGGCAGACTAACAGCGACATAAAAGACATGACAAGCATTAATCGACTCACAGCCCTTGTTCTGGTGCTACTGCTCGCAGCCTGTAGCGGCGCACCAACGACCGACACCGCCAAACCCAAACGCCAGGCCGACGCCAGCATCCCCGCAGACCTCAGCCCACGGGAACAGGTAAATCTGTGGCTGGAGCGTGCCGCAGCGACCGACGAGATACCGCAGAAACAGGATTACCAGCTCAAAGCTGCGGAACTGCTGCTAAGAGAGCTGCAATTACCGCTAGCAGAAGAACTCCTGGCGACGATCGATGCCTCGGTACTGCCAGCAGAATTGCGGGTTCAGTACGCGTCCCTTTACGCCCGCATCCTGCGCAACCAGGGAAAATTCCAGGAAGCCCTGTCAATCCTAAACGAACCAAAACTGCAGGATATGGTATTGCTGTCAGATCTGCCCCGCCAGCTTCAGGTAAGCCAGCTGCGTGCGTCGCTCTATGCGATGGAAGGCATGCACCTGGCGGCGGCACAGGAGCGCATATACATTGATGCACTGTTGACGGAAGAGCAGCAGGCAGTCAACCGCGAGGGCATCTGGCATTCACTGAGTTACGTGCCAACCCGCGAGCTCCTCGAAAGCCACCAGAACGCCAGCAACAGGGATTTCCTCGGCTGGGTGGAACTCGCCTCCATCGCCAAGGACAATCAGGGCGACATCGACACCCAGGTACGACAACTCAACGCGTGGTTGCGACGCTGGCCAAATCACCCAGCCGCCGGTGCGCTGCCTGGCGGGCTCGCCAACCTCAGCGATATGGCCGCAGAAAAACCCCAGCAGATAGCCCTGATCCTACCTTTTTCCGGGCAACTGGCGCCGCTAGGGAAAGCCATTCGCGACGGTTTCATGGCCACCTACTATCAAACCCGTTCGCGCGGCAACCCGACACCCAATATCAAAGCCTACGATTGTGCCGACGGCGACCAGATACACCTTTTGTATCAGCAGGCTGTACAGGATGGTGCCCAGCTGGTCATCGGCCCGCTGCGCAAAGAGGTTGTCGATGCCCTGCGCACTCAGGTGCAGCACTTCGATGTTCCCGTTTTAGCACTCAACCGCGTGGCCGACGATCAGGGAGCCAACAACTTTTATCAATTTGCCCTCGCTCCCGAGGACGAAGCCATTCAGGTTGCCCGAATCGCCGCCAGTGAAGGTTTTCAGCGCGCGATGATTCTCACCCCCGACAGCGAGTGGGGGCTTAACGTCGCTCAGGCCTTCAGTGCCGAATGGCAAGCGCAGGGCGGACGGGTTATTGCTCAGGCAGCCTTCAACGCCAAAGCCAACAACTACTCCCAGATTATCAAGGACGCCATGCAGCTGGATCGCAGCGAAAAACGCGCCCAAAAGCTGACCTGGTTAATCGGCAATAACATCGAATTTCAACCGCGCCGCCGCAGTGATCTTGACTTCATCTTCCTCGTGGCGCGGCCACAGGAAGCCTACGCCATCAAACCTCTGCTCGCCTTCCACTATGCGGGGGACATTCCGGTCTACGCGACCTCCCATATTTACAACGGCATCCCTTCACCGTCCAGAGACCGTGATATCGACGGCGTAAAGTTCGTCGATTCGCCCTGGTCGCTGAACAACGAAACAGCCGAAAAGAAAGCGATTCTTAAAGAGCTGCCTCACAGCCGACACTACCAGCGCATGTATGCGCTGGGTGTCGACGCCTACCGACTCTATCCCCGCTTGCAGCAAATGGCGCAGCTCGACAGCAGCAAAGTCTACGGGGCAACAGGCAGCCTGCAGCTCAACAATGCCGGACAGGTGGAACGCCAGCTCCTCTTAGCCGTTTTTGAAGACGGCCTGGCCAAGAACATACCGCTAACGGACAGCACACTGGATAAGGATATCCATGATCAAACGCCCAAGCCTCTTCAAGGCAAGCAGCCCTACGCAGACCGGCAAACACCTGGAACAGCAGGCCGCACAATGGCTGATGGCCCGGAAAGTCCGGATTATCAGCCGCAATTTTCGCAGCCGCTTCGGCGAAATTGACCTTATTGGCTATCATCGGCAGGAGCTTGTCTTTTTCGAAGTCCGTTTCCGCAGGCATCAACACTACGGTGGTGCTGCGATGTCGGTAGACCGCCGCAAGCAAGAGCGTCTGCTTAAAACGGCGCAGTTTTACCTCACCGCCAACCCGGATGCACAAACAAAACCCTGCCGCTTTGACGTGCTGGCTATAACACTCGACAATAGCCAGCTGGAATATACTTGGTATAAAGCCGCTTTCACCGCGACGGATATTTACCCCGATGCTTTCTGAACACGTAGCCGACATTTTTCACCGTCATATTGACGCCTCCATGCGCTGTATCGAAGCGACTACAGACAGCATTACAGAAGCCGCTGAAACAATGGTCGGCTGTATGCTTCAAGAAGGTAAAGTCTTCTGCTGTGGCGACGCCAGTAACGCCCTGCAGGCTCACTACCTCGCCAGCAATCTACTGAATCGCTTCCAGTACGAACGCCCTGCCCTACCGGCGATCAATCTCGCCAGCGACGCAATCACCATCGGTGGTATCACCGGCGACGCCGCTTACGGAGAAACCTACTCCCGCCAGATTCTCGCACTGGGGCAACCCGGCGACATCGCATTCGTGTGCTATCAGGGCAACGGTTCAGCCGCTGTAGTGAAAGCCGTGCAGGCAGCTCACGAACGGGAGATGACGGTGATTGCCCTGTGCAACAGCGAGGGCAATGAGGCGAACGCCCTGCTGACAACCCACGACATCGAAATCTGCATACCCCACGATAACCGGGCACGCATAACAGAGTTACATATTCTCGCCATAAACTGCCTGTGCGAGCTTATAGACCTGCAACTTTTTGGAGCTGAGGCATAACGTGCGCAACAAAACCCTGCAAATATTACTAATATCTACCCTCACGCTGGGCAGCGGCTGCAGCTCGATTATCAGTGCTACAAGCGATGGACCGATTAAGGAAAAGCCCGGCGAGCGGACGTTAGGCGCCGCGATTGACGACCAGATCATAGAAACCAAAGCCCTGGTCAATATTCGCGCCGCCCACCCGGATCTGGAAAATGCCCGGGTTGACGCGGTGAGTTATAACGGGATTTTGCTACTTGTTGGCCAGGTACCCACCGAAGCTTCACGCAAGCTGGCCGCCGAAACCGCCGCCCACATCAAACGCGTGCGTCGAGTTCACAATGAGCTGGTCGTAACGGGCAAGATATCCTTTCTAGCACGCAGCAACGATTCCTGGCTAAGCACCAAGGTCAAAAGCAAACTTGCCCTGAGCGACAAAATCGATTCCGGCCGGATTCAGGTGGTAACCGAGAACGGCGTGGTCTACCTACTAGGAATTGTTAGTGCAAGCGAAGCAGAAATCGCCACCGAACTGGTTCGACAGACCAACGGGGTACAACGGGTAGTAAGGGTATTTGAGTATCTGTGAATCAGTGGCACCTGCGCGCCGCCAATAATGACCAAGGGCTAGGCGCGCCAGGTGATCATCACGCGACTTGGCGACCTTATACTACTTGACGACTTTCAGGCTGGGCCGCTTGGGCTCTGATGCATCATTGGATTCCGTCGAGCCGCCATCATCGCCACCGGGCGGAGGAGAATCCTCGGCTTCAAACATCATACCTTGACCGTTTTCACGGGCGTATATCGCTAATACCGCATCTATCGGCACCCAGACGTCCTGGGCAACGCCGCCAAAACGACCGCCAAAGCTGACGAAGTCGCTGTCGATCTGCAGATCGACAACGGCGGTTTCAGACACATTCAGAACGATCTGTCCGTCCTGGACATAGGCCTGAGGCACAACCACCCCTTCACTGCGAGCATTAACCAGCAGATAAGGCGTACAAGAATTATCCAGAATCCATTCATAGATCGCCCGTATCATATACGGGCGGCTGGAGGACATAGACATATCAGACAAGCTTATTGAACTGCGCTGGCGCCAGCCATTTCCCGCTCTTGCTCTGACAGGCTTTCCTTGAACGACGGACGCTCGAACAAGCGCTCCATATAGGCCAGCAACGGTTTGGTCTGCTTGGTGTTAGGGATCTCAATGCCCATCAGCGGCAAACGCCACAGAATCGAGGCCAGGCAGCAGTCTACCAAGGTAAACTCGTCACTCATGAAAAAGGGCTTCTCGGCAAACAGTGGCGATATGGCCAGCAGGTTGTCCTTGAGTTCCTTGCGTGCTTTATCCAGCGACTTTTGCTGACCACCGGCAAGAATCTGATCTGCCAGTGAGCACCAGTCACGTTCAATGCGGTAGATGTACTGACGGCTCTCTCCGCGCGCCACGGGATAAACCGGCAGCAAGGGCGGATGAGGAAAGCGCTCATCCAGGTACTCCATCATAACCTTGGACTCATAGAGCGCCAGGTCACGGTCTACCAATGTCGGCAGGCTGTTGTAGGGGTTGATGTCGGCAATTTCCTGGGGGAGATTGCCTGGGTCGACCTGAACGACGTCGACGGTCACCCCTTTTTCACACAGAACGATGCGCACCCGATGGCTGTAGTGGCTGCTCGGGTCAGAAAAAAAAGTCATGGTTGATCGCTTGGCGACAATCCCCATTTATCGTTCCTCAATTACAAAAATTAAAGCATCAGCGACGACCGCTTAAGCGGTCGCCAACATTCGTCGTGCAATCAGTGCACGTCTTTCCAGTATTCGCGGTTCAGCAGGAAGGCGAACACAAAAAACAGTGCGATAAAGAGTAACACATATACACCCAGATGCTTGCGCTCTGCTTGCATGGGCTCACCGATATACTCCAGGAAATTCACCAGGTCATATACCGCTTTATCAAACTCAGCCGGGGTCAATTGCCCCTCCTGCACCAGCGTATAACTGCCACAGGGATTCAGTGCATTGCCTTGGGCATCAAACAGCACATCCTCACCGGTGAGCTTGTCGCGCAGAATACCGCCATTGTCGTCTTTAACCGGCCCAGGCGCACAGGTTTGCAAACCTTGCAGGCTTTCCAGCACATGCGGCATACCCACGTCCGGGAATACGCGGTTGTTCACACCATAGGGGCGGCTGTCATCTTCATAGAAATTACGCAGGTAAGTGTACAACCACTGCGGGTTACGCGAGCGCGCCACCAGCGTCAGATCGGGCGGCGCTGCGCCAAAAAACTGCTTGCCGTCAGCCTCCGACATTGCCGTTGCCATCAAATCACCAATCAGGTGACCTGAACTGAACTTCAGGTTGTTTTCAAACATTTCAACCGGGATACCCAGATCGTCAGCGGTGCGCTTGTAACGGGCATACTGCAGACCGTGACACCCCATGCAGTAGTTCATGTATACCTGCGCGCCACTTTGCAGTGACGCTTTATCGGTTACATCAAACTCAACCTGATCACAGGGGATGGTTCCACAATCGTAAGCGCTTTCGGCGCCTACAGCTTTGATCGGGATGATCGCCAGCCCCATGATCAGGATAAAGGCACCAACAGATCGCCAGAAACCCATACCGCCATTCATGGTAACGCGCTCTGGCACAGGCTTGGTCTTTTCAATGCTCGTCCAGATCGGCATACCCAGGAAAAACAGGAAGTAGATCACCGAACAGATTTGCGCCAGCAGTGTGCGCCCTTCAGTCGGCGCCTTCACACCCAGGTAACCCAGGATGATGAAAGAAGACGCAAACAACACCAGCGCCACCTTACTGAACATACCCTTGTAGCGAATCGATTTCACCGGGCTGCGATCGAGCCAGGGCAGCACAAACAGAATGGCCACCGACGCCGCAAAGGCGATAAAGCCCAGCAACTTGTCTGGAACGGCGCGCAGTACGGAGTAGAACGGCGTGAAGTACCAAACTGGCGCAATGTGCTCAGGGGTCTTCAAGCTGTTGGCAATCTCGAAGTTGGCGTACTCAATAAAGAATCCACCCATTTCCGGCATAAAGAAAATGATCGAGCAGAAGATGAACAGGAAGACCGCAACCGCCTGCAGGTCATGGACCGTGTAGTACGGGTGGAAAGCAACACCGTCTAATGGCTTGCCATTGGAATCCTTGTTCTTCTTGATCTCAACGCCGTCCGGGTTGTTGGAACCCACTTCGTGCAGAGCCAGCAAGTGCAATACCACCAGCGCCAGCAGTACGATCGGCAGGGCCACCACGTGCAGAGCGAAGAAGCGGTTCAGCGTGATACCAGAGATCAGGTAGTCACCGCGCACCCACTGTACGATATCTTCACCCACCACTGGAATTGCACCAAACAGCGAGATAATGACCTGGGCACCCCAGTAAGACATCTGCCCCCAGGGCAATACATACCCCACGAAGGCTTCTGCCATCAGTACCACGAAGATGAGCATACCGAACACCCACACCAACTCGCGCGGCTTCTTGTAAGAGCCGTAGAGCAGACCGCGGAACATGTGCAGATACACCACCACGAAGAACGCAGATGCGCCTGTCGAGTGCATGTAACGAATGATCCAGCCGAAGTCGACATCACGCATGATGTATTCGACCGAGCGGAAGGCTTCTTCTGATGAGGGGGTATAGCTCATGGTGAGCCAGATGCCAGTCAGCAGCTGGTTAACGAGCACCAACAGCGACAACACACCAAAGAAATACCAGAAGTTGAAGTTTTTTGGTGCGTAGTACTGACCCATATGGGTGTTCCAGGCACGCATGATCGGCAGGCGATCGTCAACCCAGTCACGCAGACCAATAAGCATGTTAATCATTTACGCCGCCTCCTGATCTA
>NZ_JBFJTH010000109.1:0-13037 GCF_041625495.1 Litorivivens sp.
AGACGACCTTTAGTGACTGCGGGAATCGTTGGTAATCAACGTAATGAGTCAGCCACTTAAACCCCGGAATTTGTTCAAGAGCTTGTTCGCACGCATCGGTTAGAGCCAGACGAATTGCATTGTCGCGTTTCTTGTCGGTTTTTCGCATGGAATCCAGTAGGCGCTGTAAATGTCAGGTGAATGTCTATGATATATGGTACAGCCTGTCGCGTTAATTCAGAGAACGCAGCAACACTTTGATTTTGTTTCTAACAGCATCAATGGCATTGACGACATTGTCGGCAGCAGGCCTGTCAGTGGCGAGATTGCTCCAATTGGCGCTCCAGGCGGCCTTCAAGTTTACGGTTTCCTCTCTCACGTCTGTGTCTGTAAGCTCGCTCAGGTCTGCAATCAGGCCAACCAAAACCCAGCCTTTTCTTGGATTGCCTTCGCTTTCGTCGCGGTCGTAATGCGCGGCATAAACAAGCTGCTCCAATTTCGATAAATTCATCAGTATCTCGAAGCACGCAGTTCGCGTGGTATTGTTGCTCTCGGAAACCTCCATGCGCCAAACGTTGTAGCTAAACCCAGCCAGCGCGAATGCCAGACTCAGCACCACGGCCATCTGTGAGCGTTGGTACTTGCGGCGGAACTGGGAATCCATAGGCTTACCTCAGATACTATTGAGTAGTTGTACTTTGAGTATAGTGCTTAGCGCGCGGGTTAAAAATTTTCGATGCGAACCCGTTGAATTTACTATGCTAAATCCACGGACGCGGTGGTTTACAAATCGGTCGCCGCAGGAACAGCGTATGACTTCTAGAGTTTTGCGAGAGGATGTGAGATGAAACATCTGGTTGTGGGCCTGATGGTCTTGTTTGCTTGGAGTATGGCGATGGCGGTGCCGCGTTCGGTTGAAGTAGATCAGGCGACACTCGCTGATCAGCCAGCAGGAATTCTGGCAGCCAATTTTGTTGATCGGGTGATTCACGATTTGCCCGTCGACGTGCATTTGTCATTGCTTAAAGGGATTGATCCCGATTCTCTGGAAAGCGAACTCGATAGCCAGCAGAAGCAGCTAGCATTCTGGCTGAATATTTATAACGGTTTTACTCAGTATCTTCTGAAAACAGACCCTAGCCTTTATCAGCAGGATCGCAGTGCATTTTTCGGCAAGGAGCAGATTGCGATTGCCGGATTTACGGTGAGCATGGACGATATTGAGCACGGGGTGTTACGCCGCGGGGCGGTCGGGTTTTCTCTGGGCTTTATCCGCAACCTAAGTTTCCGCAAGCCCTTTATTCGTCAGTTTGCGGTAACTGAGGTGGATTATCGTATTCACTTTGCACTGAACTGCGGCGCGAGAAGCTGCCCGCCTGTGATGGTCTATCAAGCCCAAGGGCTGGATCGGCAATTGGATGATAATAGTCGCTACTATCTGCAGAAGGAGGTGCGCTTTGAATCGGATAAAAATCGCGTTTATGTGCCAGCGTTGCTGAACTGGTTCAAAGCAGATTTTGGGTCGACGGATGATCAGCGTGCAATGCTGGTGCGCTATGGGGTGTTGCCGGAGGGGACCCAACCCAAAATTAGGTTTCTTGATTATGACTGGACCATGGAGATCGAGAATTATCGGCATTCAGACCTTGTGCCCTAGTGTGTTTTAGTACTGGTTTTAGTGCTGGTTTAAGTGCGTTACCCGTGCCGAGTGATTCAGGTGCTTCATAAGGATGATGTGGGGGCAGAAATCTGTCATGCCATAGTAGCGTGCTTGCGGACGGATTCCTGCCCGGTGTTCGTTTGCCTGCCGGGCAGGCCTTAACGATTTTGAATTACAGAGTTGCGGCTACTTTTTTCAGTATCGCGGTAGCAAAGTTTTCTTCAATCTGGTCGTCCTGGCCCTGGGCGGCCATGATGCGGCTCATGATGTAGCCGTAGCGCATGGCGGCAAATACCCAGTAATAGTGGTAGTGCTCACCGCTAAAACCGGAGCCTTTTTCCCAGCGCGCAACGGAGTCTTCGTAGCTGGGCAGGCCGTCCAGTCGTGGAATGCCTAGGCCGTCCGAGAAAAAATAGTCGAGGAAGTTCCACCAGGCGAGATCCTGCAGTGGGTTGCCTAGGGTGATCATTTCCCAGTCGAGAACAGCGGTTACACTTTTGCAATCGTAAGCAAACAGCATGTTGCCGATGCGCGAATCGCCCCAGCTCAGGCCGAATTCTTCGTTGCTGGGAGCGTTGTCTTTAAGCCACTGCATGACAGGGTCACAGATTGGATGGGCGCGCCCATCGAGTGCCCACTGCGCGTAGTTGCTCCAGTAAGTCAGTTGTTGTTGCAGGGGGTTGCTGCCCAGCTCGGGGCGCTCCAAAAAGCCAAAACCGAGGGCTTTGTAATCGCGACACTGGCGGTGCAGGTTGGCCATGGTATCGATGCCTGCGTTCCAAAGGCTCTCCCGTTCGGCTGGGCCAATGTCGTTCAGCATCCAGCCATCCATGCTGTAGGGAGGCATGTCAGGTGGCACCCGGCCGTCGGCTTTTTTCATGATGTAAAAGCCGGTACCGAGTACCGATGTGTCGAGTTCTAGGCCCAGCAGACCCGGCGCCGGGATATCCGTGTGCTGCCCCACCAGTTCCATCGCCTTGTACTGGATGGAGAGGTCGTATTCCGGGAAGACGGGCTTTTCAATTTCAGGGGTGAGGCGCCCGACGCAGGCTTCGGTTTGAACCTGGCCATTTTTTTCATAGTGAATATCGAACAGCAGAGTAACGTTGGACATGCCGGTGGCTTCGGGGATTTTCAATTCGGGAATGTTCACCGGGCCATCGCTGTGCAGGCGTTTCTGAAACCAGGTTTCCAGTTTGCGGCGAGTCCCGTCAATATCTTCTACTAGCGGGGTGGGGCGGTGTTCATCCATCGGGAGCCTCCGTGGGTGTTTTGATTATTTTGCTTGAGCTTAGCAACAAGCTCTACGGTCGTATAGTGAAATAAGGTTTAGCTGTGGCTGGCGCTGCCAGGCCACGCTGAGCTATGGTTGCTAGCAAAAATAAGTGGGGAACAGGCATGGAGCTGCTTCTGCTGGGGTTGTTAATCTGGGCTTCGGTGCACTTTTCTATTCGATTGGCACCGGGGGTGCGGCAAACCTTGATTGATCGTCTGGGTCGCTGGCCTTATATGGGTGTTTTCTCATTGGCGATGCTCGGCGGTATTTATTGTCTAGTGTTGGGCTGGAAAGACCTTGGTGCGGGTGCTCCGCTATACGTTTTTGACTGGGCCCGGCCAGTCTCGCTGGTGTTGATGGCAGTCGCAGCCAGTCTTTTTGTCGCTGCGAATGCGCCCACCGATATCAAACGGGTAATGCGTCACCCCCAGCTCACTAGTGTAGTGCTCTGGTCGGCCGCGCACTTGCTGTCAAACGGCGATCTTCGTTCGCTGGTGCTGTTTGGTGGGTTGGCCATTTGGGCAGTTGGTGAAATGGCGCTGATCAACCTGACGGCGGGGCCATGGCAAAAGCCGGCGCCTTTTGGCGCCGGTAAAACAGTCGTGTCGTTGGTTATTGGGTTGGCGGTTTTTGCCGGCTTGTATGTCGCTCACCCATGGCTTTCCGGTGTGCCGTTGAACTGATTAGCTCGCCAGGCTCAGTGCCACAGGTAACCCGTTCAGTGCTGCATTGCCCGACAACGCATCCAGTGACGTTTCGTCGGTTAAATCGTTGACGCTCACGCCAGCGTGCTCTTTGGCAATGCTGAGTTCTACGCCGTCACGCTTGTGTCCCCAACCGTGCGGCACGCTGATAACACCGGGCATCATTGAGTCAGTGATTTCAGCGGGCAATACAATAGAGCCCACGCGAGAGGTAATGCGCACTGGGTGGCCGTTGTCCAGCCCCATGCGAGCGGCGTCTTTCGGATGAATTTGCGCAGTACAACGGTCCTTGCCTTTGACCAGGCGCCGGCTGTTGTGCAGCCAGGAATTGTTGCTGCGCACGTGGCGTCGGCCAATCAGCAGCATGGAATCGGCAGGGTCGTGGTTTTCCTGTAAGACGTTTTCAAGACGCTGCAGGTCGGGAAGGAAAAATTCCGTTTCCAGGTGAATACGTTTGTCTTTGTGGCTCAGCGCCTGAGGTAGCTGTGGCTTGAGTGGCCCCAGATCAATGCCCTGTGGAGTGTCGCGCAAGGCTTTGAGTGACAGTTTGTAGGGGCCGCGTTTGAGCAGGTAATTCAGAGTGCGCTTTGGGCTCATCAATCGGCGGCTGCGATTTTGCAGCCACTGTGCCGGAGTTTTGGCTGGGGCGAGACGTTCTGTCAGGTCCAGAAAAATTTCCCAGTCGTGGCGGGCATTTTTGTCCTTTTCAAACAGCGCGTCGGCATAGCGGCTGCTGTTACGTACCGCTAGCATGTGAAAGATAACATCGTAGTGTTCCCTCTCAAGCGGGCTTACAGGGGGCAGAATAATATCAGCGTGCTGAGTGGTTTCGTTCAGGTAAAAATCGATGCTGACCATAAAGTCGAGTTGTCCAAAGGCCTTGTCCAGCTGGCGGCCGTTGGGTGTCGACAATATCGGATTGCCGGCAATGGTCAGTAGGGCGCGTATCTGGCCGTCGCCGGGGGTGAGAATCTCTTCGGCTAGTGCGGCCACCGGATACTCACCAGTAAAGGAGGGCAGTTGGCGCACACGGCTGCGGCTGCGATCAAAGTGCCCGGGACCGGTAATGGCTAGCGTATCTACGGCAGGTGTGGTCAACATCAACCCGCCGGGTTCATCCAGGCGTCCGCGCAGAATATTAATCAGCATAATCAGATATTGGCTCAGTGTGCCAAAAGCCTGTACTGATACGCCCATGCGTCCGTAAATTACCGGGTTCTCAGCCGCGCAGAATTCATGGGTTAGGCGGCGAATGTCGGCGGCGCTGATGCCGGTGCTGTCGGCGACGGCTTCCGGGGTAAAGGCGGCAAAGCGGGTCGCCAGTCCGTCGAGTCCATCGGTAGCTTCGTGCAAACGGTGCTTCGACACCAGGTTTGCGGCATACATCTCCTGGATCATGGCCGAGAGCAGCAGAGCATCGGTACCGGGTCGGATAAATACGTGTTCGTTGGCGACCTCTGCGGTTTCGGAGCGGCGCGGATCAATGACCACCAGTTTGCCACCTTTTTCCTTGATGGCTTTTAGGCGGTGGCGCACATCAGGCACGGTCATGATGCTGCCATTGGAGGCCATCGGATTGGCGCCGATCATCAGAAAGTGATCGCAGCGGTCGATATCGGGAACTGGTATCTGAAATTGGTGACCAAACAGTTTGAGAGCAATTAAGTGATGGGGCAGCTGGTCAACAGACGTAGCGGAAAACTTGTTGCGGGTTTTCAGGGCGCGCAGCAGGTGGCGGCTGAACAGCATAGAGCCTGTGTTGTGTACATTGGGGTTTCCCAGATACACGCCAACGCTGTCGTTGCCGTGGGCCTGCTGGGTTGCGCGCAGCTTGGTGGCAACTTCGTCGAGTGCTTCTTTCCAGCTGATTTTTTGCCACTGCCCGTCCACTTTTTTAATGGGTTGGCGTAGCCGATCCGGGTCTTCGTGGATGTCTTGCAGTGCAACCGCTTTAGGGCAGATGTGACCGCGACTGAAGGGATCGTTTTTATCGCCCTTGATGCTGATAATCTGCTGGCCGTCGTGCTCAATCTCGAGACCGCATATCGCTTCACACAGGTTGCAGGTGCGGTGATGTATAGTATTGGCCATCGAATGTGTTCTCTGAATATTTTCACCCAGTCTAGCCTGTTCTCGGGGCGGGCTGCAATTTGACGAAATAACGCCATCAATGACTGCAGACACTGCTTCCCATGGCCCCCTTGTTCGGGCGTGGAGCGCCCAGCTCAATGCCTTGCTCGAGGATCACTTTGCCGCGGCCAGAAAGCGCCTGCCAATGGTGTGCGAGCGACATTTTCATTCGCTGCGCGGGGTTGCGCGACGGCATTGGCAGAACCGCGCTGATATTCCACGTGATCTGGCCACAATTCCCCGGTTTACTTGGCGCGCCCTGCGGCGTCTGGGTGGGCGTCGACTTGAACTGCAGCATCACTACAGTGCCAAAGAACTGGCGTTGGCGGGGGTGGTGGCCAGTGAGTTGTTGCAGTTGGCTGAGTTGGAGCAGGCGTTGTTACGACATCTCGGGCAACATCCGGGACTCGACCCGCAGCAGCAGGCAGAAGTGGAGTTGTTGCTGGGCCGCTATTCGCCAGCGGAGATGGAAACGCGGGTGCGACAGGCCATGGCGCGCCTGGCAGTGGATCACGAAGGGAGTCGCGATGTACTGCTGTTTCTGACACTGGGGTTGGTGGGGCGTCTGGCCAGCGACAAAATTGCTTTTGGCAGTGCGGGCTTGCTGGGCGCCAGTGCAGCATCGTCTCTCTATCTCTCGCAACAAACCTTTTTCGCCGGATTGTGGGCGAAGTGGTTTGGCGTGCCGGGCTGGGTGTCAGTCAGTGGCGGTCTGGCAGGTCTGGCAACACTGCTGTTTTTGACGCCCGTGGTGGCGCCGCTAGTGGAGTGCGGAATCAACCGGTTTAGGGCCGAGCGGGTGCTGGGCAATCTGATTGATGAAGTGCAGGCGCAACTGCAGTCGCCAGGGGCAGATCACTACACGCTAGCCGCCTACGCGGGTACCTATGTGCAATTACTGCCGGATCTGCTGAATATTTTGCGGAGCTTTCGTTAGGGTGTTCTAGATTTCCAGTTGGCGCAGGCGGTGCAGAGCGTCGTCCACTTTGTCATTTACACGCTTGATCCCGTCCTGATCGGCTTTGCTGGGCTCGCCGCTGCCATTGAGTAGTTCGTAGGTGGCGTTTAGGGCGACCATCACGGCAATGCGCTCGGTACCGAGAATCTTTCCGCTGTTGCGAACCTCGCGCATCTGTTTGTCCAGGTTGGCAGCGGCTTGATGGAGGCCGGCTTCCTGGCCGGGCGGGCAGGTTACCTGATACTCCTTGTCCATAATGCGGACGACAACCGTATTGTGGCTCATGATTCCTGCTCCAGAGCGCGCAATCGCTGAATCATGGATTCAACCTTGTTGCGGGCTGCATTGGTTTTTTCCAGTAGAACCTCCCTTTCGTGTTGCCAAGCTTCGGCATCGGCTTTCAGGGTTTGGTTCTCGCGGTTCAACGCTTCGCAGAGCTTGATCAGCTCGTCGATCTTTCGTTCAACCGACTTGATGGTGAGTTCTGCCACGTTGTTGTCCCCGCCGGCGCTGTTGAGATTGAGGGTAGTTGAAGTTCTTAGTCTAGAGCCGCTGGAGGGGGGGGTCAATTGGCTAAATAGTGCGGTAATTCAAAAGCCTGCCAGCATGATTTAAGAATTTGCTAAAAACCTCCATTGTTTCAGTCGGCTAGCGTCGGGCAATCGCAATTGGGCGGTGGGGGCGTTACCATGCGCGTTTTATGAACGCAGAGAAACGGCATGGCGGCAAAACTACCTGATCACGACGATATTGCAGATATCTTTCTGCGGCTGGGGGCGTTGTACCCCCCATCGGAGCTGCACGGCTTTCTATTGGGGCAATTGGTGATTGGTCAGCGCATCGAGGAGAAAACCCTGCGCGAGCAGGTAGCGCAATTGCTGGATTGCGACGCGTTTCCCGACGACGATTGGGCGGTGCTGATGCAGGTCTATCAGGCGGCCTCAGAGCAGCTGGGCGCCGATATTCACGCCACCAGTTTGCTACTGCCCGGCGACGAGGTAGATTTGGGGCAGCGGGTGGCGTCGGTGGGTAGCTGGTGTCAGGGCTTTCTCACTGGCTTTGCCATGGCGGGCAAGGTGCGCGAGCAGAAGGAAGGTAAGCAGCAATACAGTGCGGCGGTTTCCGAAATACTCAATGACATGGCGTCGATTTCTCAGGCCGGGCTCGACGACGAGGCGGGAGCTGAAGCTGAGGATCAATTCCGGGAGCTGGTGTCCTATCTGGAAATGGCCACAGTCTCGCTGTTTGTGGAATGTTGCAGTCAGTCGGCGCTCACTGGCGCTCACCCTGCGCCAAAGCAGCTTCATTAATGCCGCTTTTTTGGTAATCTGCCAGCTCCGTGCGCAACTGTAGTGAAAGCATGAAGGTTACCAAGCAGGAATTCGCCCGTCGCCGCAGCAAGCTGATGTCGATGATGGAGCCCAACAGCATTGCCATCATTCCCGGTGCGGTTGAGAAAACACGCAGCCGCGATACCGAATACCCTTTTCGTCAGGACAGCGACTTTTATTACCTCAGTGGCTTTAATGAGCCCGACGCGGTGATGGTGCTGCTGCCTGGCCGCGAACATGGCGAATATGTGATGTTCTGCCGCGACCGCGATCCAGCCATGGAATTGTGGCACGGCTACCGGCAGGGCCCCGAGGGTGTTTGTAAAAACTTTGGTGCCGACGATGCATTTCCCGTGGGTGATATCGACGACATTCTGCCGGGGCTGCTGGAAGGGCGTGATCGCGTGTACTACGCCATGGGGCGGCACGCTGATTTCGATCAGCACCTGATGCAGTGGGTGAATGCGATACGTGCCAAGGCGCGAACGGGCGCCCACCCCCCGGGTGAGTTTATTGACCTGGACCATTTTCTTCACGACATGCGCCTGTATAAAAGCGCCGCCGAGCAGCGCGTGATGAAACGCGCGGGTGAAATCAGCGCAGGGGCGCATGTGCGGGCGATGCAGATCTGCAAGCCGGGTATGTACGAGTACCAGCTCGAAGCTGAAATTCTGCATGAATTTGCCAATCACGGTGCGCGTTTTCCCGCCTATAACTCTATTGTTGGAGCCGGGGCTAACGGTTGCGTATTGCACTACGTGGAAAACGAAAGCCAGATTCGCGACGGCGATTTGATTCTGATTGACGCCGGTTGTGAATTTGAAGGTTATGCGGCCGATATTACCCGCACTTTCCCCGCTTCTGGCCGCTTCAGTGATGAACAGCGCCAGCTGTATGACATCGTTCTTGAAGCGCAATTGGCTGCGATCGAAGTGATTAAACCGGGCAATCATTGGAATCAGCCGCACGATGAAACGGTGCGGGTAATCACTGAAGGTTTGGTAAGGCTGGGTTTGCTTAAAGGTAAGGTGGGCGACCTGATAGAAAAAGAAGCCTATCGGGATTTTTACATGCACCGCGCGGGTCACTGGCTGGGGTTGGACGTGCACGATGTGGGCGACTACAAAGTGGGCGATGAATGGCGTCTGCTGGAGCCGGGTATGGTCATGACGGTAGAGCCCGGCATTTACGTTGCCCCATCTAACGATAAAGTGGAGGAACGCTGGCGCGGTATTGGTATTCGCATTGAGGACGATGTGGTGGTTACCAAAGACGGCTGCGAGATGCTTACCGCTGGTGTGCCGAAAACCGTCGCAGAAATCGAAGCGCTGATGACAGAGGCCGCCTGACCGATGAACAGTCCGGCGATTGATTACGACGTGGTGATTGCCGGTGGCGGCATGGTGGGCGCCAGTCTGGCGCTGGCCCTGAGCCGTTACAGTGAAGGTCGGCTGTCGGTTCTGCTGGTGGAGAGCTTTCCGTTTCCCAAAGCAGGTAGCGGCCCGGTGTATCGCCCCAGTTTCGACGCGCGGTCAACGGCGTTGTCCTACGGCAGTCGCCAGATATTGGAAAGTATTGGTGTGTGGGGAAGCCTGTCGGAGCACCTGACCACCATCGAAAAAATTCATGTCTCTGACCGTGGTCACATTGGCTCCACGCTGATGGACGCTCATGAGCAGGGTTGGCCTGCGCTGGGCTATGTTGTCGAAAATGCCTGGCTCGGTAGCGTTTTGCTCGATGCCTTGCACTCGGCGGAGGGCGTAACGTGTCTGTCGCCAGCGAGTGTAGCGGCCGTTGTTCAGAACGGCGATTTTGCCCAGCTGACACTGCAAGCCCGCGACGGCGACACCCGCGGCGCGCGCTGCCGATTGCTGGCGGTAGCCGACGGTGCCCAATCGGGGTTGCGCGACGCGCTGGGCATTGCCAGCCATACAAATGACTATGGGCAATCGGCCGTTATCGCCAATGTTACGTTTGAAAAGCCGCACGATGGTATTGCCTACGAACGCTTTACGGATGCGGGGCCACTGGCGTTGCTGCCACTGTCCGACAGTGAAGAGCGCCAACCGCGCGCGGCACTGGTCTGGACGCTGTCACCGGCCGAGGCTGAGTCGCTGATGGCTGCGGATGAGGCCGTGTTTTTGCGAACACTCCAGGAGCGTTTTGGTTACCGACAGGGACGCCTGTTGCGCTGCGGCGAACGCGCTTCGTTTCCGCTGCAGCTAGTTGAAGCGGAGGAGCAGGTGCGGCCCAATGTCGTCGTGGTTGGCAATGCGGCGCACGCACTGCATCCGGTTGCCGGGCAGGGTTTCAATCTGGCGTTGCGTGATCTGGTGCGTCTGGCTCAACAGGTGGCGGCAGCGGATGTGCAGCGTATTGGCGAATTGCCCTTTTTGCGCGATTACCTGCATCAGCAGGACAATGACCAGCGCGCCACCATTGAGTTTTCACATCAGCTGCCCAATCTGTTTGCCCAATCCAATCCCGTGTTCAGTTTGGGGCGTAACCTCGGCCTGCTGGCGCTGGATGTTATGCCGGGGCTCAAACAGCGGTTTGTGGCGCAGGCAGCTGGATTGGCCCCGGGCAATGCCCGGGGCTCAGAAAAACGACAGAGGGCAACACCGTGAGTCGAACGCGACAATTTGACGTTGTCATTGTGGGTGGTGGGCTGGCTGGTCTCGGCATGGCTGCCGGGCTTGCTGAGCTGCCGCTGAAAGTGGCGCTGGTGGAAGCTGGTTCTGTTGTCAGTGATTGGCCGGCGCTGGGTGAAGGTGTTGACGATTACGACCCGCGAGTCAGCGCGATTACAGCGTTTAGCCAGCAGTGGCTGGCACGCCTCGGCGTATGGGAGGCCATCGCACAATCGCGTATCTGCCATTACACGGATATGGATGTTTGGGACGCCGAAGGTACCGGTGAAGTTCACTTTGATGCAGCGGAAGTGAATGCCGACGATCTTGGACATATTGTAGAAAACCGCCTGTTAACCGCGGCGCTCGCCGAGCAGGTGGATGGCGCCGCCAATATCCGGGTGTTTGAAAACTCTCCGGTGGCAGCACTGCACTATGCCGGTGGTGAAGCAGTTCTGGAACTAGATAATGGCGACCGGATTCAGGCCGGGCTTCTGATCGCCGCCGATGGCGCGAATTCACGTATTCGACAATGGGCAGATTTTGCCACCCGAGAGTGGAGTTACGACCAGAAAGCACTGGTGGTTACGGTAAAGATGGAGCGCAGTCACGCCTATACGGCTTGGCAGCGTTTCCTGCCTACCGGCCCGCTGGCGTTTCTGCCGCTGGCGGCGAGCGATGCGGCCGATCGCTACTGCTCTATTGTCTGGTCTGCCGACAGCGATTACGCAGATCAATTAATGGCGCTGGATGATGACGGTTTTAAAAACGCGCTGGCGGAGGCATTCGAGCAGCGACTGGGTTGTGTGGAGGCGGTCAGCCGTCGATTTTGCTTTCCCCTGCGCCAGCGACATGCCGTGAATTATATTAAGCCCGGACTGGCATTGATTGGCGATGCCGCGCACAGCATTCACCCATTGGCGGGGCAGGGCATTAATCTCGGCTTCAAGGATGCTGATGTGCTGCAGCAAGAAATCCAGCGGGCGCTTGAGCGTGGTGAGGCGCCGGGATCGCTGCGGGTGCTCAGGCGCTACCAGCGTCGTCGCAAAGGTGACAATCTGGCTATGATGGCAGCGATGGATGGTTTCAAACGCCTGTTTGGCGAAACCGCTCTACCAGTGCGCTGGCTCCGCAACACAGGCATGCACCTGGTCAATCAGGCGGCACCAGTCAAACGGCAATTGATCCGCAAGGCGATGGGTTTCTAAAACCGACAAATCTTGCCGGCGGTAGCGGAAAGCATTGTTATCTGAAATGATAATAATTATCATTCTGTGCTTTGTTTCCCCAAGGAGATGTTCATGCGTTCCCTGCTTGTGCTCGGATTGGTTGTGCTGCTCGCTGCTTGCGGCGAAGGGCCGGGTAGCCAGAAGGCAGATGAGGGCCTAGTGGTTTACACCGCCCGCAAGGAACATCTGATCAAACCCCTCTTTGACCGCTTTACAGCGCAGACCGGCATCCCCATCCGTTATGTGACGGATGCAGCGGGGCCGTTGCTGGCCAGGTTGGAAGCCGAGGGTGAGCGAAGCCGTGCCGACTTGCTGATTACGGTGGATGCGGGCAACCTCTGGCAGGCGGCGCAGGCCGGTGTGCTGCAGCCGATCGGCTCCGACATTCTCAGTACTAATATTCCCGCCGCACTGCGCGATGCGCAAAACCGGTGGTTTGGATTGAGCATTCGTGCGCGCACCATTGTCTACTCCACCGAGCGGGTTAATCCTTCTGAGCTGAGTACCTACGAGGCGCTGGCCGATGAGCAATGGTCGGGCCGTCTGTGCCTGCGCACATCGAAAAAGGTCTATAACCAGTCGCTGGTCGCCACCATGATCGTGGCACGGGGTGAAGAAGCAACCGAAAGTGTTGTTGGTGGCTGGGTGAATAATTTGGCTGTGCCGCCCTTTTCCAACGACAACAAAGTGGTGGAAGCCATTGCTGCGGGGCAGTGCGATGTCGGTATTGTGAATACTTACTATCTGGCGCGAATGGTCGCCGAAGACCCGGCATTGCCGGTCACCATGTTCTGGCCTAACCAGAACGGTGAGGGGGCGGACGGTCGTGGCGTACACCTGAATATTTCGGGCGCGGGAGTCACCAAGGCCAGCAAGCACGTTGCTGAAGCAAAGCAGCTGCTGGAGTGGCTGTCTGGCACGGATGCCCAATTGCAGTTGGCCCTGCTGAACCAGGAATACCCGGTCAATCCCTTAGTGAGTTTGCCCGAGCCGCTTAAGCGTTGGGGTGAATTCAAGGGTGATGATATCCCCATTGCCGAAGCGGGTCGTTTGCAGGGTGCTGCCATTCGGTTGATGGATCGCGCTGGCTACCGCTAGTGCAGGCAGCCGCTTTGATCAGTGCGGGCCAGCGAAGCCTGC
>NZ_JBFJTH010000110.1:0-12849 GCF_041625495.1 Litorivivens sp.
GTGAACTTATTATGAAAGCGCAGGACACCCTGCTGGATGCCTGGGAGCAATATCTCTAGCCATGGCTCAATCCTCAAGACGTGTTTATCGCAGCCTGTCGCTGCTTGCCGGGCTGGGTGGCCTCACCCTGCTATTGCTGACTGTGATGGACTATGGCGATAGCGGCAGCATTGGCGTCAACGCAAGCGAAGAGATTGACACCCTGCGTCAATTTGACTCCTACCTGCTGGAACCCCGAGGTACCACCTATCGACTGAATGGCGAAGTTGCCTACCACTGGCAGGCAACCCGCGCTAATCGCATGCGCAACGGCGAGGTGCTCCTCTACGAACCCATTTACAAAGGGCTGAAAGAGGGAGATCAGAATTGGACCGCCACAGCGCGCAAGGGCAATCTATCAGCAGACGGACAGGAACTGGCACTGGAACAGGATGTGTTGGTCAAAGACTTTATTCACGATGCGGTGATCCGTTCACCCCGATTAAAACTCAATATGGCAGACAACTTGATTGAAACAGATGCACCGGTTCGCTTCACAAGCCCCAATGCCATTACCACGGCCACCGGCATGCGGGCAGCAATGGATGCGGAACGTCTCGATTTTATGAGCGACGTACGAGGCGTATATGAGAAGCCCTGAGCTATTGATTCGACTGACGGCGACGCTCTCCTTCGCGCTCGCTCTGGCAGCCAATGCAGAGACACCAGCACTGGTAGAAAACAACCGCGCCCCGATCAATGTGAGCGCCGATCGCGCCACCTATGAAAACGGTCGCGGTATTTATGAGGGACGGGTTGAGCTGCGCCAGGGAAACCTGGCAATCAATGCCACGCGACTGGTCATAGACGAGCAGAATCGGCAGGTAGACCGCATTCTGGCGGTCGGCGCGCCGGCCGCACTCAACCAGGCCAATGGCTCGGTGCATGCCGAGGCACGCAGTATCGAGTATTTTGTGGCGACCGGCAAAGTGATACTCACCGACAAGGCCGTCATCCAACAACAGGGTTCTGAAATTCGCGGCAATCGCATTGTCTACGACAGCCAAAAGCAGACCGTCGAAGCCGAAGGTGAAAAAGGCGCGGAACAGGAGCGAGTCAACATGACGCTGCAGCCGCGTGCCAAAGACACGCCCCCCACTGACGAGCCGCAGAATCCTTCTCCGGCCCCGCAGCCCTCGCAACCCCCGCAACCGGAAAGCGATTATTGATATGGCCCTGCTGAAAGCCGAAAATCTCGCCAAAGCCTACAAAGGCCGCCAAATCATCAAGGATGTATCGCTGGAGATACGCAGTGGTGAAATTGTCGGCCTGCTCGGCCCGAACGGCGCCGGCAAGACCACCTGCTTTTACATGATTGTCGGCATCGTCAACGCCGACAACGGCCAGATTACCATTGACGACCTCGACATAACCGCCCAGAGCATACACGGTCGCGCGCGTCACGGGCTCGGCTACCTGCCACAGGAAGCCTCCATTTTTCGCAAGCTGTCGGTCGCCGACAACATCATGGCCATCCTGGAAACCCGCAAGGAACTCAGCCGCAAACAGCGCAAGGCTATGCTGGAAGAATTACTCCAGGAATTCCACATTACTCACATCCGCGACTCCGCCGGCATGGCCCTATCGGGCGGCGAACGCCGACGCGTAGAGATTGCCCGGGCGCTGGCTACTGAGCCGAAATTCATCCTGCTGGACGAACCCTTCGCCGGTGTCGACCCCATCTCGGTCAACGACATCAAAGATATCATTCGCCACCTCCAGCGCCGCGAGATAGGTGTACTGATCACCGACCACAATGTGCGCGAAACGCTGGATATCTGTGAAAAGGCCTACATCGTCGGCGAAGGGAAGATTGTTGCCGAAGGCAATGCCGAGAAGGTGCTGAATGACCCTGTGGTCAAAGACATCTACCTCGGCCACCAATTCACTCTCTAGCCACATGTCAACCTTAAGCGGTTATTTTTTAACCCTTTTAGGCACGGGTATTGCAGGGGCGCAAAGGCCGGACTACACTTCAGGCAAGAGAGTGCAACCCTCTCACCTGTCCAAGTGGTATCGGTAATGAAGCGCCTATGAAACAATCGCTACAGCTCAAAGTCAGCCAGCAGCTGACCATGACCCCCCAGCTGCAGCAAGCGATTAGATTACTCCAACTCTCCACTTTAGACCTGCAGCAGGAAATTCAGGCCGCCATTGACTCCAACCCCCTGCTGGAAGTTAACGAAGACGACAATACGCCCGACCGCGACAATGGTGACGCGGGCAACGACACCGAACCCACAGCCAGCGCCAGTGAACAGGAAACCGTCAGCGTTGACGAAACATGGAACGATGGTATTCCTGAAGATCTGCCTGTCGACAGCCGCTGGGACGACATATACCAGCCCACCTCTTCGGTAAAACAGCCCAGCGGCGACAGCGGTGATCAGGATTTCGTAGCGCGCAGCAGCAGTAACGAGTCCCTGCAGGATCATTTGCGCTGGCAGTTGAACCTCTCCCGCATGTCAGACACCGACCGCTTGATCGCCATGGCTATCATTGACTCAATAGAGCCCGATGGTCGCCTGACCTGCACTGTCGACGATATCTTGGCCAGCCTGGTAGACACCAGCGGCAGCAGCGAGCCGATCGAAGAAGATGAAGTGGTCGCGGTGTTGCACCGGGTACAGCAATTTGATCCGCCAGGGGTAGCAGCACGGGATCTGCGTGAATGCCTGCTGATTCAGCTGCGTCAACTGCCGCCCGACACACAATGGCTGAAACCGACCACCGATATCGTTGCGAACTTCCTGGATTTGCTTGGTTCGCGCGATTACAACCAATTGATGCGGCGCGCCCGGGTGAGCGAAGACCAGTTGAAGGAAATCCTGAAACTGATACAGACGCTCAACCCTTCACCCGGAGTCATGATTTCTCCGTCGGAAACCGAGTACGTGGTGCCCGATGTATTCGTTAGTAAACGCGAAGGCGCCTGGGTGGTGGAATTGAACCCTGATATCGCCCCAAAACTGCGCATCAACGACCACTACGCCTCTCTCGGCAAGCAATGCAGCGGTGCCGACAGCAGCTATATCCGCGACAACCTACAGGAAGCGCGCTGGTTTCTGAAGAGCCTGCAGAGTCGCAACGAGACCTTGATGAAAGTGGCCAGTAAAATTGTTGAATATCAGCGCGGCTTTCTAGAATATGGGGACGAGGCCATGAAGCCCCTGATTCTGCACGATATCGCCGAAGCGGTTGAAATGCATGAATCTACGATCTCGCGCGTTACCACCCAAAAGTACATGCATACCCCGCGCGGTATTTATGAGCTGAAATATTTTTTCTCCAGCCATGTATCAACCGATGCTGGCGGAGAATGTTCATCCACGGCCATTCGCGCCCTGATCAAAAAACTGATTGCTGCAGAAAACCCAAGAAAACCCCTCAGCGACAGTAAGATCACTGCACTACTGGCCGAACAGGGAATTCAGGTCGCCAGGCGCACCATCGCCAAGTACCGTGAGGCAATGGTGATTCCGCCCTCGAACGAGCGGAAACGGCTGGTCTGATACGCCAGCTCTGGCTGGCAAACCCCGGAATGGGCGGCTGGCCGCCACTCCGGTTGGCATTGATACGAAAAGGAGCGATTTATGCAAATCACTGTAAGCGGTCATCATGTCGACGTTACTCCTGCCTTGCGCGATTACGTAAACACCAAACTGACTAAACTCCAGCGCCATTTCGACAATATCACCAACACAGATATTACCCTGACTGTTGAAAAGCTGGTTCAAAAGGCCGAAGGTACCGTCCATGTCGCTGGCGCAGATTTATTTGCTGCCTCAGAATCAGAGGATATGTACGCCGCCATTGATCTTCTCGCTGATAAACTCGACCGCCAGCTGATCAAACACAAAGAAAAAAACCGCGGGCACTAACTAACCCCGCAAGGAGCGGAGCCACTGGCTCCGCTGCCGTTTTGCCCATTAGGGAAATTCACTACTCATGCAGTTAGATCACTTTCTTACTCGGGAACGCACATACTGCGGCGCCGCCAGCACCAGCAAAAAGCGCCTGCTTGAAGATGTCGCTGAGTTCATCAGCGGTGACGTGCCCGCTCTGAACGCCCAGGAAATTTATTCCCAGCTGCTCAATCGGGAACGATTGGGCAGCACCGGCATTGGCGAAGGAGTCGCCATTCCCCACTGCCGTGTATCGAACTGCTCCAGTATTGTCGGCGCACTGATCACACTCAAATCCCCAGTGGATTTCGATGCCGTCGACGACAAACCGGTAGATATCCTATTTGCCTTGGTAGCACCAGAAGAGGGGCACGATGAGCACCTCAACGCGCTGGCGACTATTGCCGCCCGCCTGAATGATTCCAGTTTTCGCGACAGTCTCCGCGCGGCAAACGATGCCGACGAACTGTTTAAAGCCGCAACCGGATATTCTCTGCCAACATGAAACTGGTCATCATCAGCGGCCGCTCCGGTTCCGGCAAAAGTGGCGCGCTCAATCAGCTGGAAGACGAAGGCTACTATTGCATAGACAATCTGCCGCTGACGCTGTTAGCTGATCTGGTGCGAGAACTCTCGCGCAGCCAACAGAGTGAATACCACAATACAGCCGTGTGCATCGACGCCCGCAACACCGTGGCTGAGCTGGCCAACTTTGATGCCATCGTTAACGAAATCCGGCCACTGGTGGACCTGCAGATTGTGGTACTGGACGCCGATGACCAGACACTGGTCAAACGCTTCAGTGAAACCCGGCGCCGCCACCCCCTCAGCAACAAGGAAGTGGCACTGGCCGAGGCACTGCGCGACGAACGCGCCCGTCTCGAACCGATAGTTTCGACGGCAGACCTCACCATCGACACCAGCGGCCTGACCATCCATCAATTGCGCACGGTGATCAAGGAGCGCGTCATCGGCGGTGAAGCCATTGGCATGACGGTACAGTTAATGTCTTTTGGTTTTAAACGCGGACTGCCTGTCGATGCCGACTTTGTGTTTGATCTACGCATGCTACCCAACCCACACTGGGATGAATCGCTCAGACCTCAAACCGGGCTCGACGAGGGCGTGCAAACCTTCCTTAACAGCAAGCCGGAGGTTGAGCGCATGCACATCATGATCAGTGAGTTTCTCTTTGCCTGGTTGCCGGAACTGGCTAAAGGCAACCGCAGCTACGTGACCGTTGCCCTCGGTTGCACAGGCGGACAACATCGCTCAGTATACATGGCCGAACGATTGGCCCAGGTACTCACCGGCCAGCCTTTCAATCTGCAAGTTCGCCACCGCGAGCTACAGGATAAGAAGAACGCCTGACGCGCAACCCAGCAGGATCAATCGTATCCATGGCAAAGTCCCAGCTAACCATCATCAACAAACTCGGCCTGCACGCCCGGGCCGCCGCCAAGTTTGTTTCCACCGCCACCGCCTTTGGCAGCAAAATTTCGATCAGCGCCAATGGCCAGACCGTAGACGGCAAAAGCATCATGTCAGTGATGATGCTGGCAGCCAGCCAAGGCACGGATATTGAGTTGGAATGCGTGGGCGATGACGAGCAGGAAGCGCTGCAAGCCATAACAGATCTGATCAATCGTCGCTTCGACGAAGCGGAATAACCCCACAAAAACCTCCAAAAACCTTTCAACTCGCTGACGCAAGTTGTTGAAAGATAAACTTTCAAGGATAATCAATTCCTGACCGAAATTTCCCCGGGCAAGGTGTTGCTATGGCGCAAAGTAGCGAGAAAACGCTTCCCCAGAGCCATCTGGAAGAGCTCAATGCCGCGCTAAGCAGCGGTGAGTTCCTGCCTATCCGGCGGATGCTGAACAGCCTGCCGTCCGCCGACGCCGCCCACCTGATCGAATCCACGCCACCCAAAATCCGCGCAGTGCTATGGCAGTTGGTGGACCTGGACAACGAAGGCGACATAATCCCCTACCTCAGCGACGAGGTTCAGGCGCAGTTTTTGAAAGACATGGACGCGGAAGAAGTCGCGGCCATTACCGAACGCTTGGAAGCCGACGACCTGGTCGACATTCTTCAGCAGCTGCCGGATCGAGTCATCCAGGAAGTGCTGTCGTCCATGGATCACCAGGATCGACAGCGCGTTGAGCACATCCTCGCCTATGCCGAGGACACCGCCGGCGGCCTGATGAACACCGACACCATTACGGTGCGCCCCAATATCACCCTTGACGTGGCGCTACGCTATTTGCGCCGCCACGAAAATCTGCCAGAGATGACTGACCACCTGATTGTGGTGAGCCGCTCAGATGAATACATTGGCGTGCTGCCCCTGCGCCGGATTCTGGTCTCCGATCCCAGCGTTACAGTGCGCGAAGTCATGACCACTGACTTTGAAGCCATTCCGGCAACACTGGCAGATACGGAAGTGGCCAAACTGTTTGAACGACATGACTGGGTCTCTGCACCGGTTGTGGACGAGGCCGGACGCCTGGTGGGCCGAATCACCATCGATGACGTCGTCGATGTTATTCGCGAAAGCGCAGATCATTCCCTGCTCAGCATGGCCGGCCTGGACGAGGACGAAGACACCTTCGCCCCGGTCAGCAAAGCTGCTCCCCGCCGGGCGATGTGGCTCGGTATCAACCTGATTACCGCCTTTATCGCCTCTGCCGTGATCAACGTATTTGAAGGCACCATCGACAAGGTGGTGGCACTGGCGGTATTGATGCCCATCGTCGCCAGCATGGGCGGTGTCGCGGGCACCCAGACACTTACCGTGGTTATTCGCGGCATGGCACTGGGCCAGATCAGCAAAAACAACAGCCGCTGGCTGGTCACCCGGGAACTCACCGTTGGCGCCATTAACGGTGTAATCTGGGCTATTGTGGTGGCGGTAGCCGCCACCCTCTGGTTTGACGACCCCCAGATCGGTATCATCATTGCCGCTGCCATGGTCATCAACCTGATCACCACAGCACTTGCCGGCGCGCTGCTGCCCATGATCATGCAAACCCTGAAGATCGATCCTGCATTGGCGGGCGGCGTCGCATTGACCACGGTAACCGATGTTATTGGCTTTATGTCATTCCTCGGTCTGGCCACCTATTTTTACGCCTGAAGAGCCCCCATGACCGACGACTCGTTTGACGAACGCCCCAGTAAATCCGAACGCAAACGGCAGATGCACGCCTTACAGGCACTAGGCCAGGAAGTAGCCAGCCTGCCCAAAGGCGAACTGTCGCAGATGCCCGTACCTGATGAACTGCAGGAAGCCATCGCCACAGCCCGGCGTATCAGAAGTCGCGAGGCGCTGCGTCGTCAGTACCAGTATATCGGCAAGCTAATGCGCAAGCTGGACACCAGCGAACTCGAAGAGGCCATGGCAACCCGGCGCGAGGAAAACCGACAACTCGACCGCAGCTTTCATGAGCTGGAGGCTTGGCGGGACCGCCTCATCGCTGAAGGCATGCCTGCCATCGATGCGCTGAAAGCCGAGCTGCCCGCCGCGGATCGACAGAAGTTACGGCAGCTCACTACTCGGGCCCAGCAGGAAAATCAGCGCGGCCAGCCGCCCACCAGTGCCCGCGCCCTGTTTCGCTATCTCAGAGAATTGAAAGAAGAGGATCTGCGCAGCAGCTGGTAAAACCGGACGGATTACTGGTCGGTGGGGGGCGCCACTGTAAAACGGGCATGATCTGCCACCGGCATCGAGCGCCGCCATTCACGTTGATGCGTCACATTCCAATCAGCCATAACCACCGCTTCGCCATAGCCCGCCTCCGCCAACACCTTACCCCAGCCATCCACCACTGCCGAACAGCCCGACGTCATACGCTGCCTTGAATGAAGCCCACCCTGATTGGCGCCAACAGCCACACATTGGGTTTCAACAGCCCGCGCGCGCAGAAGCAATGACCAATGCGCCAGCCCGGTTTTGCGCGTAAATGCCGACGGAACCGCCAGCAGCTCCGCGCCCTGCTCCTGCATCCATTGAAATTGGGCCGCAAAACGCAGGTCGTAGCACACCGCGACACCCAGGCGGCCCAAAGACGTGTCGACCACACAGGGTGCCAGCCCCGGCCGATAGTCCCGAGATTCACAGTAGCGACCCTGCGCATCACCTACCGCAGCATCAAACAGATGCATTTTCTGGTAACGCCCCAGCAGCGCACCGTCTTCACCGTGTACAAAACAAGTGGCCCAAGCGCGGCCATCGTCACTGGCTACCGGCACTGTGCCCCCAACCAGAATCACCTGTTGGCTTCGCGCCTGTGCTGCCAGCCAGCTCTGCAGGTACCCCTGACTGCGTTCCCGTGCCGCCAATGGTTTGAGCTGCGTGGAATCGCCAAACAGCGCAAAACTCTCGGGAAGTACAACCAGACGGGCATCGTCCGCACGTGCCTGCGCTATCAAGCGCTCAGCTACCGACAGGTTATTGTCGATGTTCGCACCAGATACCATCTGGATCGCCGCCAGCTTCATTTGCGGCGACCACCGCGCCGCATTGCTTTGGGCTTCTCAGTCTCTTTTGGCACTTCAATTGACAGGGTCTCACCGAACAAGCGCTTGAATTCCAGCTCCGGCTGCTGCCATGGACCGTTCACCGAATATACCAGCGTCGAGGCTTTATCCACCTGTTCCTCAAACAGTTTGCTGGCAATATATACGCCGGCCGCTACCGGCAAGCCACTGATAAATGCAGCTACCCAGGGCAGGTTGCTGCCCAACGGCAGGGTGGCCAGCAATTCCATATCGGTCAGGTCCGTATGAAAATCCAGTGAGCCACTGATACGAAAGGTTGACGAGGGGCCATCAATTTCGATGGCCTTGGGCATGACCATCACGCCATTGCGAAATTGCATGGTTCCGCTAATGCGATCGTAGTGAATACCTTTTTCAAATACGTCCTTGAAATTAAACTGCAGCCGCCGAATGACATTCGCAAAATTCAGCAAGCCAACCATACGCAGCGTGCCGGACGCTGCATCTGAGCCACGCAGGAAGCGTCCGTTACCGAATTCCATCGCTATCGATCCCGACAGCAAAGAAGCCGCCACCATATCAGGCGGAGCCGGCCAGGACAGATTGAGATCGGCCTGGCCTCTGCGACTCTCCATGACCCGCTCAAACTGCCAGTTGTTCAGCACGTCACCGACATTGGCCACACTGATGCGGCCGGTAAGCATCGTGAAGTGACCATTGGCATTGCGTTGCCAGCGCAGTGACAGAGGCCGCTCATCACTGCCGAGCAGCAATCCTCTCAGATTGCCGCGAATATTGTGCAGCGTTGCACCGCCATCTTCCTTGCGTAAAAAGAATGACAGACTTCCCAAGGCCTGGTTATCCAATGCAAGAGACTGAATCGAAAAATCCACCTCCGGCACCTTGTCCAGCTCAATCCGGGAAAAAGGCGAAGCCTTCAGACTGGCATCCTCGCTCGTATCCGACGCAGCCTCAAGCGCGTTCAGCGCCGGCAGGTTGAAATGCTGAAGGGTAACGACGAGCGGACCCTGCTGCGGAATTTCCATCGTCCCAAGCAAGCGTCGAGACTGCATAGACAGCTGCCATGACCCACTGCCATCCTCGCCGTTGTTCGCATCAAGTATTACGTCTTGCCAGGTTCGGCCAATAGCGTCCAATCGCGAAATGGACAGGTCTTCCACCACAATTGGCAGTGCCTGATCTGATTGAGACGCTGTGCGCGCATCAGTTTTGGCGGTCGAAGACGAAGGCTTTCGGGCCAGCGACGCACTCATCTCCTGATAGCGCTCAAGCACTTTTTGCCACTGTTCAAGCTCTGCATAACCGAGTTCACCCACAACCATAAACTGGTTGCGCGGTGGCGGCGGAATCGACTGCCCCCCGACTGAAAAACTACCACCGCTCAGCGCCCCGGCGTCATCAAAGGCGAGCATGAGACGCCCCAGTTCGTCGATATTCAAATCCAGGGTGAGCGGCTTAGCACTCAGTGGTATGTCCAGTTCCAGCAGCCGACTTTCGTCGGCAGGCTTACCCAGACTACCCGGCAGATCAATCGCGATGCCGAATAAATCCGACGACGCTTTCAGGAAAGTGCGATCGGCACCTGCTGAAATATCAACATTGAAGGGTGCGACTCCGCGCGCAAAGCCAATCATCGGTTGCTGCAACCAGTCGCGAATGTCGGCCACATCAACATCACCCTTGGCGTTTACCAGCACAGGTTTGCCCGGACGCTGATCAATTGCGACCGTCAACGCTCTGCCAAATAGCTCTGCATCGATACGCTCAGACTGCAGCCCCTTGTCGCTATCAAATACCAGCGGCCCCCGCACCTTGGACAAGGTCAGGTTCAAGCTCTTCATAGTCAAATGCTCTGCCGTCATCCAGGTATCAACCCGGACCGAGGGATCGGCACCCGCCGACAGAGGAAGGTCCAGATTAAGCCGGGCTGTCACGCGACCGCGGCCCTGCCAGTCATCGAAGGTAGCGCCAACCTGTTCACGCAGCGCGGACTCTCGCACGACTTTCAGCGCCGAGTTTAATGGACTCACCGCTTCGGCGGAGACCCCGAGCATTAACGCATCTCCGCGCTGCCGAATATCGACATCCACGTCAGACAGAGCGACATCGTTATAGATACGCGCATTTTCTGTACGCACCGACACCGTCCGACCGTCCAGCCACAAATCAACATCAGCGCCACTCAGCGCTGGCCAGTCGGGATGGTAGTCCAGCGCCACCTCGCGCCCCTGAACAAGCAGCTGGATGGACTTGTCGCCGTCGTTTTTCAGCGAGCCGTGATAGAGAAAAGCCGCCGCCGGAATTTGC
The DNA here is from genome assembly GCF_041625495.1 of Litorivivens sp. Classification (GTDB taxonomy): domain Bacteria; phylum Pseudomonadota; class Gammaproteobacteria; order Pseudomonadales; family Spongiibacteraceae; genus Litorivivens. The sequence goes on from NZ_JBFJTH010000110.1 coordinate 10,776, forward strand.
CCGCTGAGAATACTCTGGTCAAGCCACTCCTTCAGGCCAGCACTCAGCACAGCCGGTATATATTGCTCCCGTAAACCGACATGACCACCCTTGAGACCGACAATAAGCCCCATGCGCGGATCATTATCTGCGTCTTTAACCACCGGTATATCTAGCGCGATACGTCCGCCAACTCGTGCCGCACCATCGCGCGCTGAAATCCTGCCGCTGCGAATACTAAGCTGGTCATTGTCCAGCGACCAACGCAACCGGGTTTTCAGGTGCTGTAACTGCAAGGGGTTTGCGTACACTGGCGCCAACCCCAAGGAGAAGTTTTCGGCATTAATGGTCAACTCACCGCCACGAATTCCAGTCTCGATATAGCCATCAAGACCGCGAGCCGACGGTACACCGCGCCAGGATTCCAGTGCCACTGCCGCCAGCTCTCCCCGAATACGCACTGCGTCAGGTGACGCCAACGGTATATCAGCCACGAGGTTTTTCACCCGCCCCTGAGGTTCTAACTCTCGCAATAGCTCGCTTATCGCCGCAGGCAATGCCCCCGAGTCGGTTAAGCGTTTCTGCGAAAGACCAATATCAAGCGATGGCATACCCAGCTGCAGGACGCCCTCGTCGGCGGTCACAAAGCGAAGCTGGGTACCGGACCAGTCGACATATTGGTTTTCCCAGTAAAAATCCAGCTCGGAGAACCAGGTGCGCGCTATGCCCTGACGCATCTCACCACCAAAGACCAGATTGGCACTGCTCAGTATCTGATCTTTTGCCCACAGTTTGCCCAAGTGAAGTTCTGGCACCTGCACACGGCCCTGCCAGGTCGCGCGATTACGGCTATTCAGGTTAAACCAGACCTCTCCCCGCCCTTCGATATCCCCCAGTGGTTTATAACGGCCTAGCAACGGCGCAATAGAGGAAAAGGTACTGTTTTCAAGTCGCAGATACGCCGCCAGAGTAAAATCTTCCGAGCGCGGATCGCCCGACAGCTCTGCGATCAGGCGTGTCGTTTTCGAACCCTCAATGCCAAGCCCGGCTTTCAGGCGACGAAAATTCTCTTCGCCGGCAAGTCGCAAGCGCTGTCCCCAGAGATTTGCACTTTCACCATTGGCGTAATGTAACGTCACCGTCAGAGCACTGATCTCGGCTTCACGAATTCCCAGCAAGGTGGAAACAAAATCAACATCGGAGGGCGCATTGCCCAACAGTGGGCGGCCGGCAAAGTGCCAACCTGTTTCGGTTTCGTAGAAATGAAGTTCAAGGGTCTGCGCATGTAATTCAAGCAGGTCGACAAACCCGCGCCGGATAAATCCGGAAAGAATTCCCAGCTTGCCACGCCCACCAGATAGAGTGGCGGCCGGCTCACCGTCGTGCGTCAGCTCTAGATTAGCCAACTCCACCACTGGCGACAAACCGCTCCAGTGCGCCCCCAGACCGTGATAGCTCAGTTCTGCACCAGTGTTATCGTGCACCCACTGCACCAGCTGGGGCGCATAACCGGGCAGGTACTGTATGTAATAGCGCCCAAGACTGGCATAGAGCGCCAACACCACCAGCACTAGACCTGCAGTGATCCATGCTGTGCGGTACAAACGATAAAAAAACCGGGTAAAAAAGCGCCTCGCCACCACTAGCCTCGACTGCTCTTACAGGAGCACCACATCAAACTGTTCCTGCGTGTAAATGGCTTCCACTTGGAACTGGATCGCCTTGCCGATAAACTCTTCCAGATCAGCTACATTTGCGGACTCTTCATCCAGCAGCCGATCCACCACTTCCTGTGAGGCCAACACCATCAATCGGTCGCTTTCATAAGCTCGCGCCTCCCGTAGAATCTCACGGAAGATTTCATAGCAGACCGTTTCAGGTGACTTCAGTGTGCCGCGACCAGAGCAGTACTTGCAGGTTTCGCACAACACATGTTCCAAACTTTCACGGGTGCGCTTGCGCGTCATTTCAACCAGACCCAGTTCGGACACGCCGGTAATACTGGTCTTGGCGTAATCTTTCTCCATCGCCTTTTCCAGCGCCCGCAACACCTGTCGACGATGCTCTGGATCTTTCATATCGATAAAATCGATAA
>NZ_JBFJTH010000111.1:0-12672 GCF_041625495.1 Litorivivens sp.
CAAGACTGATGGAGTACTGCAGTGTGGCGAATTCGATATCACTGTTGTCGCGGCTGACCCGTTGCACGTGGCTTACCGAGAGGTTGCCAGCCTCGCCCAAACCCAGTGCAGCGTAGGCCGTCGACTCGCGTGCATCCGGCGGCTTTGTCGGGTTGCTACCCAATTGCGTAAAACGCTCGCTTCGCCAGATTGCCCTCGCCCCGAAACTGAAACGTTGTGCCTGTCTCCGGAAGCCGACAGCGGCAAGGTCGCCACCCTTTCCATCGCGATTGAGGCTTCCGGCCAACGCAAAATCGAATTCGGCAATGGCGGACCATACCAGATTCGTGGCCAGTCCAACCGTCTGATGGTCGGCACTGGCTTCGCCGCGTAGCTCGCCGGTAAACCAGCGGGTGAATCCGTAGCGATGCGTGCCGCTGGCAAAGCCGCCAGCATAGTCGTTGCTCTGACGGGTAAATGCCTGCCGCAATACACCCAATTCATAGCTGTATTCGTGCAAGCCAGACTTAAGCAGTCGTGAACTTGCGTAGAAGGGCCTGCTGACGACGGACTCACGGCCGAACAAATCGCGGGTGACAACCCGCATTTCACCAGCGCCGGTCACAACCGGTACCTCAGTAATGGCGAACGGTCCGGGCTCGACCGGGGCACTGGAGCGCCGCGCATTATTAACGAAGATATCGACGGTTGATGGCACCACCGTTTCCCCGGCAATGAGCTCGGTCGGAAAAGTGATAAAGCCAGGTTGGGTAGAGAAATCTGTTCCCCACTTGAGGCCACCAAATCGCGCTGGCCGCCCCCAGGCGCCGGCCTCGCTCAACGTGTCGCCAATAATCATTGAGCGCATCTGCTCGGGCCAGTCTATGCGCAGGTTGGTTTCAAGTCGCACGGCGTTTCGCTCGGCGCTGGAGATATCCCTGACCAGATGCTGGCTTGAGAAAAACCCTCTTCCAGCGAAAGCGCCCAGCTCAAACTGTCCGCTTAAACGGTCGCTGCCGTCGCTGTGCGAGCCAAACAGCGCGTAGTTCAGCATGGCTCCGCGCTGGTCGAAGTCCGGTTCAACGAGAACGCTGTCGTCGCCTGTCACGCGGCTTGGTTCGAAGGCACCCGCCCGGGCGTAAAGTGCCAGCGACTGCTGCTGAGGATCAAACATCGGCAGCACCTCATCGAGCCCGTCGACAGCGTAGAGATTGTCGCCGGCCACAGGTGTCTGCGGAGTGCGCAGTTTAAATGTCTGCAGGGTCTTGTCGTCGAGATAAAAGCGCTGTTGGTCGTCGCGATAGGCTTTTACCAATGCGGGCCGGCGAGATTCGTTTACATTGAGCTCAACCCAGGTTTCCTCTACGTCGCTTTCGGATGTTGCCGGGCGGGTGTCAATGCTGATCAGCTGCCAGAGTGGGTCTACATCCAGGCGATAAGGCCAAAGAGTGTCGATAACAAGGTAGCGCTGTCCCGCAACAATCAGTGGCACAAGATCTGGCAGTGGTAGGCCAAGGGCGCGAACATCGGCACTGGCAATCAGCCAGCGATCGTGCTGCTGTAATAGCGTTACTTGTCGTTCGGTTTTCTGCTGATTCAAAATGACTCGAACAGGCACTTCCCTGATTTCCCTGTTACCCAAAGGAATCGATCGGCGCGGCGGTTGGTAGGGGTTGGAGGACACGGTTTCGGCATCGCTCGGCATGGGCGCGGAGTCACGCTGCACGGAAACCCTGCCTTGTTTCCTGTCGGCGGATATCTGGTAGCCAGTTAGACCATTGAGCGGCAGGTAGAGGTAGCCATTAACCTCGATGCTATCTCGCAGCGAAATTGGCAGGCCGACGGCGAGCAGATCAACGGCGCGCAAGTACACATTGTCATCGGCATCTGCCAGTACCTGAATTGTGTGTTGGACCGGCTTACCATTGATGAACAATTCGACGGCCAGCGGTGACAATGTGCTCGGGCCGACCCAGGGCAGCGGCTTGATGTCTGCGTTTGACGATAGCACGAAGCTCGCAAGAACCGATGCCAGCAACCCGCGTGATCGTCCCATGGTGGTGCTCTGGCATTCCTACTGAACCAGCGCGCGAGCGCGCTGTTCGTTGCGCTCGCTGATCACAACGATATCCAGTGTATCGCCAATGTCTGGCAGACTCTCGGGCTGTAACCGCCATTCCTGACGAGCGCCGGCCAATACATAGCGAAGCTTCGCTCCGGCGCCCAGATCACGCTCGTCATTCATGACACGCCAGGAGGTAAATTTGAAGTGGCTGCTTCCGCGGTTGGCGACAGACAACATCAGCGTCTGATCATCGACTTTTCTGGCAGACCATTCCAGCCGGGCAGTACCCGATTGAGCAGGTTGTACGAATAGTGGCAGGCTCATGTTCAGTGCCAGTTGCAAGCCCTGCCCGGCCGTAGAGGTCGCGGGAATTTCCTGTAGCAGCAGGCGGTAGGCTTGCTCTTCATCGCGACCGTGTGCAGAGCGCAGGCCCACGCGCACGATTTGTGACCCGCCCGGAGCGATAGTAAATGTGGGCGGAACGGCAATGATGTCACGGGTTTCATTCAGTTCGTCTTCACCGTTTGGCTGGGCCCACTGTTTTACGGCCAGTTGCAGCGTTACTGGTTTCTGATCGCGGTTGCGAACGTTCAACGTGGTGGCAGGGCTCGCTGAAGATAGTTCAACCAGTACCGGGTGAACCGAATAGGAACCGGCTGCCGCAAGGGGCGCAGCCAGCCAGCAGATGAGCGCGACGCTCCAGACATGGGGCTTGCGCATCATCGCTGTGATCTCAGTAGTTGACGGTTACGTTAATGGTATCGGAATAGCTGCCAGTTTGGGTTTCCTGCTGGCCCGAGGGAATCCTACCGTAAACCGTTAAGGGGATGCCCAGCCCGGTACCGGTACCGGTCACATCGTTAGTGCCGCTGGTTTCACCCCATACGGATGTGCGAAGTGCATCGCTGTAAAGTTGGTAGGACAGGAAGTTAGAGGCACCGTCAGTCATACGGCGAGTGCTCACGCTGCCGTCGCTGCTGTTGGCACCGTCATCCAGTTCCACCGAGTAGCTGGTGCCGAGGGAGCAGGTTACGGTTACCGCACCGGTAGCGTCGATGTTCAGGTTGCTAACAGGTTCAACATCGCCGAAAGCGAGATTGTTAGCGCTGACGGAGCAGGAGTCTACGACGGAAGCCGTAACATCGAAGGTCGTGGTAGCCGAAGCCTGGGCGAATACATTGCTGCTGGTCAGGCTTAACGTCAGCAGAAACACCGCTGCGGCCAGTGATCTGATCAATCTCATCATTACCTCTCCTTTCATACTTAGTCAGGATCGATAAGCAACTCGCTCCCGGACACAGTTTCACTCCGAAGCCTAGACAAGCAGGGCACAAGGTTGAATACGAGATACTACCTACCGCTGTTTCGCCGGGCGGAATTAACCCGCAGCGCCGCGCGCATTGCTGCGGGGAGGCGATCGCTCCAGCAGCGGTAAAATAAGTTTTATCGGGCATCTACTACAATCGGGATATTCGGCGTAGACTAATTTCGCCGTGCGGCTGGCACGGCTTTCAGCGCACAGCTTGTGCAGGAGAACATCATGTCAAAAGGCATGGACAGAAAGAAAGAAGTGAAGAAAAAACCCGTCAAAACCCTGAAACAACGCCGCGCCGAAAAAGCAGTCAAGAAAAGCTAGTTTCGCGCCGCCCTCGGCAGCATTGTCGGGGGCAAGTTACTCCTCGCCTGATTTTTTCTGACGCTGCCGCTTTGACCAAAAACATCTACGGCTATATGTAATACTTCCTCGTGACGGTGCTTGCCAAAGCCCTCCCATCGTGCCCGGGTGTCGCCGGAAATTGTCTGTCCAGCTGAAAGGCGATCTGTCAGTAGATTAGACACCAATGTGATTTATTTCAGGAGCGGCGCGTTCGTGATTTGAGCGTGGTCGTCAAAGCGGTATGTGGCACACCACCTGGTAGCGGCGATATCAAACAGTTATCCTTTGGGCCGCGTCTGTGCGTCGCAAGTGATTGAATAAATTAAGTTTACCTTTAACTCAGGCGCTTCTATCTCCCACCAGAAAGCCACTAAGTGCATGCGGTGAAACTGACGCCCGCATAAAAAGCTCGGTACCCTCGCCAAAGTAATTGCTCCCTCATTCAATTAGTCTTTGGTATCGAAATTAGCAATATAGACGGTTTGAACCGTGTTTGGTTTGGCTAAACGCATTCTGAGGTCCGGAGATAGTCAGAAACAGGGCGGATTGCTAGCAACACGTTTGCCAGACCTCTTTGTCGGAGAGCATAAGTGCGAGATGTAGCGAAAGTAGCGGTAGTCGCAGTTTGTATTTCTGGTGTTGCATATGGCGATGCTGAGCAAAAACAGACCCGAAAATTAGAGGAAGTTCTTGTTACCGCCAATAAGCGTAGTCAGAGCATTTCTTCCATAGCGGGAGCTGTCAGCGCCATCGACAAAGCGATGCTCGAGCAAACCGGCGCGAACGATCTGTCTGAATATTTAACGCTATCGGCAGGCGTGAACTTCAATAGCAGTACGCCAGGCCTTTCCGTGATTACTATTCGCGGTGTGTCGTCGGACACCTTTCCGGGCCAGTCTCAAACGGCGGTGGGTGTGTACTACGATGATGTGCCGTTAACGGACCCCGCTGCGCCGATGGTTGTGCCAGACATCGATTCTTTTGATGCTGACCGCGTAGAGATACTGCGTGGGCCACAAGGTGCACTGTATGGTTCGGCATCTATGGGGGGAGCGGTCAATTATATTCCGATGACGCCCAACAGCGATGACATTGAATTCGCCGCGCAACTGACGGCTACGGACAGGGTAAACAGCTCAGTAGGCACCAGCCGTAAAATGATGATCAATATTCCTTTGATCTCAGAAGTCCTTGGCTTTCGAGCGGTTAGTCATTACACGCGAACGCGGGGCTATATCGATAACATTGGCACCGGCCAGGATGAAGCCAACGAAGTTATCAGCCGCGGTGGGCGGGCTGCACTGGAATGGGATGTGAGCCCCAATGCCCTACTGCGCGTATTTGGCATGTATCAGACGATTGATGTCGCGGACACTGGATACATGGACGAACGGTTGGGTGATCTCAAAAAGGAAACGACCCAACCAGAACCCACGGAAACCGAGCTGGAGGTGCTGGGCGTTCGCTATGAACACACCTTTGACGAGTACGGTGATGTCATCTTTATCGGTAGCTATCAGGATAAATCGAGCTACCTGTCTGTCGACGGTGCTACGGCACTTGGCATTCAGGACACCGGGCAGGGCATTATCCTGGAACAAGGCGGCATAGTTAATGGGTATAGCGCTGAAATCCGCTTTGTCTCACCACCAAACGATACCTTCGAATACCTTCTTGGCCTTTCATACAGCGATCGAGATGAAGATTTTTTCGTCGTGCTGGACTCCGCTACCCTGGCGGAGAGTTCTGCTGCCGTAATAGCGTTATCACAGCAGCTCGGCGTCGCGTTACCTCCAACCATCACCGCGGGCACCACAGTCTTTCGTGAAAAGGTATTGATCAATGCACCGGAAGAAGCGGCGTTCTTTGAGGGCAGCTGGCAATTCATTGACCACGTGAGACTGGTTGCCGGTGGTCGTTACTACAACAACCGAGTCGATAGTGAAATTTTGGGTGAGGGGCTTCTGTTCCTGACAGATGGCGGCACTGAATTTTATGAAGCCCGTTCAAATTCTGGCGAGGGTTTTAATCCCAAGGTATCCCTTTCCTGGGAACCGACAGATGACATCTTGCTGTATGGCTTGTATTCCCGTGGTTACCGGTTAGGTGGGCCAAATTTGACGCCAAACAATGCGGTGTTCAATACCAAACAGAATTATGAAGCAGACGAAGTAAAAAACTATGAGTTAGGCTTCAAATCTTTCTGGTTTGACGAGCGACTCTCAGTGGATATCGCCGCCTTCTATATCGATTGGCGGGATATGCAGCTGGTAACTGCAGACGATAAAGGCACCTTCAAATACCTCGACAATGCAGGTGATTCCGAAATCAAGGGTGTAGAGCTTTCACTTGCGCTGGTGCCGTTCGATTTTATCAATACACGTACAACATTAACCTGGCTTGATGCCAGACTTGCTGAAGATTATGACCCGCAAAATGGACGCCCGCCTGCACAAGCGGGGGATCGGTTGCCGGGCTCTCCACAGTGGGCTGCCAGCAATACGATAAACCTTGTCTGGAATTCGCATGCATGGCAACCCGCATTCACGCTTGTGCATCGCTACGAAGGTGAATCGTCGACAAACTTATCCTTTCAGGACATTAAAAAAGGTGACTATCACTTGCTGGATGCGCGTCTGTCTTTAACGATTGGCAACTTTTCAGTAAGCGCATTTGGTAAGAACCTGGAGGACAAACGCGGTGTCACGGCGTCCAATAACTATGCCGGTAATAACGGTACAGTTTTGTCGCACAAATACATCACGCCACCTCGCAGTTTCGGGGTTCAGTTTGACTACAACTTTGCGCCTTAACGTTTGGGGAGAAACGATGGCTACGATGAAGCAACCACCGGTTAATATTGTTCAGCTTAATGATGGGCGCAATCTGGCCTGGTATGAGTACGGTGACCCAGCAGGTTTACCCTGCATTTATATCACAGGCACGCCAGCCTCTGGACTATTGGGTATTCTTTACGACGAAGCAGCGAAGCAAGCTGGCGTCCGTTTTATTTCCGTCGATAAGCCCGGCTACGGACATTCTGATTTTATGCCGGGGCGCCGACTCACAGACTGGCCGCGTGATATTACTGCGTTGGCCGATCATCTTGGAATTGACCGGTTTGCCGCAATGGGCGAGTCCGGTGGTGGGCCGCACGTACTGGCGCTTGCCTGGGGAATGCCAGAGCGCCTGACCGTTGCGCTGGATGTATCTGGCATGGGCCCCGGCCATGAAGAATGGGTTCGCAAGGGCATGAAACCGTTAAACCGCCGCTTATTCTGGCTGGCGCAAAAAGCGCCGTGGCTGCTTCGCTTTGCCATGCGCAACATGGCCAATAGCCTTGCCGATCCAAAGCGCCGCGAAAAATGGATTCAGAAGCAATTAGATGCAGCGCCGGAAGCGGATAGGGCGGTCAGCGAGTCCGCGCCGTGGTTAACAGAATTGACCTTGGAGGCATTTCTCGACTCAGTACGCAAGGGCCCCCAAGGTGCTGCGCAGGAAATGCAGATATTCGGACGCCCATGGGGCTTCTCTTTGTCGGACATACGAGCGCCGGTACAAGTGTGGCACGGCACCGAAGATGTCAATGTTCCCATTGCGATTGCCGAACGAGTCTGTCAGGAAATTCAAGGCGCTAAAGCCTTTATCTTTGAGGGTGAGGGGCATGTTGTGGGCTATCCGCGAGCCGGCGAAATCATGCAAGAGATCGTGAGTTCGTACGCTGCCGATCCTGTCGATGCTGCGAAAAATACGACCACTAATCACGTGTTGATATAAAGGAGTGAAACGTGTCTGAGTTAGCGAAAAATCTGGAATCGTTATTTTCCGAATATTGGGAACACGTGTTGGAGTTCTCGCCACAGATAGCACAACAAGTTGGTGACAGCCGGCATGCACGCACGTTGGCAAAAGAATCGCTGGGCGACTACACCGCGCGTTATGAAAGTGCCAAAACGCTTTTGGCGAAAGTAAACGCTGTTGATGTTAGCTTGCTGGAAAAAGGCGATGTACAAAACCATGCGATGATGGCCCGTGAGCTTGGCAATATCGTTGCCGATTTCGAACTCTCGGCGCATCTTCGCCCCGGGGTTTATCCCTTTTCGCCGCCGATGCTTGCAGCTTACTTGCTTCAGCATTCCTCCGTACTGAGTGTGCAGGATGGATTGGAATATGTGGATCGCCTTGGGCAGGTATCGAATTTTATTGACGATCATATCGAACGATATAGGGCAGGTTTTAAAATAGGCTATACCTTGCCTGACTGCTTGATCGCCCCCCTTACAAAAGATGCAGAGGCGCGTGTGAATGCACCGGCAGAATCCTGTGAGGAAATCCGGGTGCTGCTCGCAAAAACAGAGCAACGCTTTGAAGACGTCCGTGCTAATGCGCTGGAAGTACTTCAAGACAAAGTTAAACCAGCGCAGCAGCGGTGGTTGGAGTTCGTACGCAACGAGTTTGCTAATCAAACGACGGATTCCCTCGCAGCAAGTGATCAGCCTGACGGCGAGCGTTACTATCAGCACCGCATACGAATGGAAACTGCTTCAGACTTAACGCCTGCTGAAATTCATCAACTCGGTATCAGTGAGGTGGAACGCATTGCTGGCGCCATGGAAGAGGTGATTAAACAAGCTGGTTTCGACGGTAATTTGAAGGCATTTCAGGAGCACCTGAAGAACGACAAGTCGCTCGTTGCGGAATCGGCTGAAGCATTGAAAGCCCAAATTGAGCAGTTGTCGATGCGGATTAATCGGCGCATCCCGGAGTTTTTTGGTCGTCTTCCGCGAATGACTTATGGTGTGGAAAGCATTCCCGAAGCCGCTGCTCCCGGGTTGCCGCCGGCGTATGCGCAGCCCAACCCGCCAAACGGCAAAACATCAGGTATTCACTGGATTACCAGCCTGCCGGAAAAAGCGCCGCGGTATATGCATATTCCGCTGGCATTGCATGAGGCTTGGCCCGGACACCTTATGCATATTGCGTTGCTGCAGGAGCAGGAACATCTGCCTGCTTTCAGACGCTATGGAGCCTTGAATTATATATCCTATATAGAAGGTTGGGCTTTATACTGCGAGCGCCTGGGCCATGATATGGGCCTCTACGATGATCCGCTTGACGCCTATGGCCATCTCGATATGGAAATGTGGCGCGCTTGTCGACTCGTTGTCGACACAGGTATTCACTACAAGTCGTGGACACGCGATCAGGCCATTACCTTTCTCCGTGACCGCACCAGCTTGCCGGAAGCCACCATTGAGTCGGAAGTGGATCGCTATATCGGTCTGCCTGCTCAGGCGCTGTCTTATAAAATTGGCGAACTTAAGATACGAGAGCTGCGAGAGCGTGCTGAGACAACGCTGGGAGATAACTTCTCACTGCGCGAACTTCATGATCAACTTATTGGTTGCGGAGCCGTGGCGATGGATGTGCTGGACAATCATATTCAGGAGTGGCTCAGCGTCGCCTAGTATGGTCTTGCGCTGCTCCTCTTCTCACGCGCAAGGGCGAGCAGCGGTCGATAGCGGGCGTGCATACGCTGTACTAAGATAACGAGATGAGTCGTGCTTCGAAACCACCAGGGAACAAAAAGTCCGAGCTAATCTGGCAGGCGGTGAAATCGCTTGCGCGATCGTCAGAGGGCGAAGAGCCGGATCGTCTGGGGCAGTACGACACGCTCAGCACATTTGGACTGCGGCGAGAGCTAGCCACCGATGGAAATCGGGGTTATATGGAGTTCGCGTTAACGTCGCCGCATTTAACGGTCATGCGCTCGGCGTTCACTACCTCTGAAGAACACCTGTCAATTGCGACCACAGAGCGTGATGTCTTGCGAATCCGTCTGGGCTTGAGCGGCAGCGTATCATGTCGTAACCCATCCGGTGATAACTCTGTCATTGAAGTGCCATCGTGCCTGATGGTAGCTCAGCCTAAAGCAACGGAGATGGAATTGACGGTACTCCCCATGGAGCATTACCGTTTTGTCGGTTTTGTGATTTCGCGTGGCACGCTTCTAGATGCATGGGGATTTGACCCTTCGGCGTTGCCTGAACCGCTGCGAAGCTTTGAGTTGGGTGAAACGAACTCACTGGAAGTTATCGAAGTGGCGATGTCGTCTGAAATGGTGAACATAGCTACGGACATAATGAAGTGTCGATTTAGTGGAGCATTGCTTGACCAATTTTTGGAGGCAAAAGCCCGTGAAGCACTTTGCTACCTGATGGCCGAACTGAATCGCCCGGATGAAAACCAGGTCGCAGATGCTGAGGTGCGTCTGACCAGCAGAGATCGAAGCGCGTTGGCAGAAGCTCGCCTGATAATTGATAAGGCCTACGTTTCCCCACCGTCGATTAATGTACTGGCGCGCAAGGTTGGCCTGAACCGCAACAAACTGTGCGCCGGTTTTCGCACCGCATATGGTTTGTCCATACATGAATATGCGCGCGAGCTCCGTCTTCAGAAGGCGCTGGAACTGCTGCGACAAGGCGCAATTTCTATTACCGAAGTTGCTGAACAGGTGGGTTATGGGCATTCCTCCAGTCTCACAGCAGCAATCAAACGGCGCTTTGGAGTAAGCCCACGGCAACTAAAACGCTAGCGCTGATGCACGAGCGCTGTGCAAGGCGAAGCTTGCGACCAGAGCCTGACTACAGTTGGCGCTAAAAGCTGGGAGTAAGGGTTTTTTTGGGGGGCAAATGGCCCGCCCGAGAGGATTCGACCTTCTGGCTTCTGGGTGTTGACGGTCACGAGAATGACGAGCGACAACTCCTCCGGATTGTAGACGTGGGCATTTAGTGCTTACCTAGCAAGTTCTTGCTGCATGCAAGGTAGCTAACTCCAATAGCCCATCGATATCGCGGGCTACTATGCGCGACTGTACCAAGTGCCCTTGCCCTTTCCGTGCTGAGCCAGTTGCTGATTAGCCACTAGATTTTGCAGATGCTTCTTTATAGTGTTTCGGTTAGCACCGGTCAGTTCAACCAGCTGGCTAACGGTGAGCTGGCCATGCTCTGCGGCAAACTCCAGAATTTTGATCGACAGCTCTGGCATCTTGGCCCGCAGGATATGCTCTCGCTCGATTTTGACTTCTAAACGCTGCTTTTGCTTTTTCAGCGCCCGTAGAAAGTACTGTACCCAGGGCTGCCAGTTTGGTGATTCAGTGCGGATTGTTCCTTGGGTATTACGTAATGCCAGATAGTAGCCCTCTTTGGACTGCTCGATCACGCTCTCTAGAGAACTGTAGGGTACATAGGCGTAGCCGCTGCGGAGTAACAAAAGGGTAGTGAGCACTCGGGATAGCCGGCCGTTACCGTCTTGAAACGGGTGTATTTCGAGAAAAACGACGGTGAAAACAGCAATTACGAGCAGTGGGTGCAGGCGTTTAGTTTCCAGCGCGCCCTGAGTCCACATTACTATCTCCGTCATCAGGCGGGGTGTATCAAACGGCGAAGCCGTTTCAAAAACCACGCCGACTTCCTTGCCATCCGCATCGAAGGCACTGATATTGTTGGGGTGAGTCTTGTAGTTTCCCCGGTGGCGCTCATCCTTAGGACTGTATGCGAGCAATTCGCCATGGAGTTGGCGGATATGGTTCTCAGTGAGGTCGATATGGTCGGCGCTGTTGAAAATCATGCTCATCACATCTGCGTAACCTGCCACCTCCTGTTCATCGCGAGTATCGAACTTCTTGATCTCGATATTGTTAAGCAGGAGAGCCACTTCCTGATCGGACAATCGGCTTCCTTCAATACGGGTGGAGGAGCCGATACTCTCAATGGTTGCCACCCTACGCAGGGCCGATAGACGATCCGGTGCGAGGGTGCCAATAGCACGCCAGGCCCCTTTAAATTCGTCCAGCTCCGCGATCAGAGACAAGATTTCTGGGGTGATTTGGAGTGTATCTGTGTTTAGGCTCATAGCTGGATATATACCCATATATATCCATAAATTGCAAGTGATAAACGCCTATGGAGCCAAATTAATATCCATATTTATCTGAAAATTGTCGAACAGCCCCGAAGTCTTGCTTTCGTGGGGGTGCCTCAGCTCTAGAGCGGAGGGGTACAAGATGTCAGCACGGAGTTGCATCATTCGCATGACGGGATTTCGACTCATTGCTATCTCCGATTTGATGCTGACACCATAAACCATGTCTAACATGTACGGTTTGCTTGGGGGCAGCTCTTCCGATTCCACGCGGCGGGTGGCTTTGACTTGCGGTCTTCCAAGCGCTCTCGCGTTTTACGGATTGGCAAGTTGGATTCTTTCATCAGCCGGATGATCTCGTACTTTTCAGCGGCAGGGTTCAGAAATACTGTCTTCGCCTCTAAGATCTTCCAACACAACTCTGCTCTTGTCTCCGGCAGAATATTTGTTGCGGGTCTTGCGGCGAATGTCTCGAACGGTTTGATCGGCGATCTTTGGTCGGTCATCACCGTCTCCTCATTGGTTGCCGATGAGCCAAAACTATCTCTTAGGCAAACAGGCTGGTTAGTCCGACTTCTGACGACGAGAAACAGCCAATGCGCTTGCCCAGCCATTTCAGTTGGCAGCAAGCGGACATTGTCGACCGATTTTTTTTAGAGGAGCGACTTCGGCACTGTATTTATCGAACGCCTCTTGCAGCGTCATTGCTTTCGCGTCAGAGGTTGATAGGGAGATGCCCCTGTACATTTCTGACTTAACCAGGTGCGCCCACTGCTTGGCCTTTGCCATTGATGAGAAGGACTTGTTTTCCATTGGGCAACCCTTGCGACGGACATTAACTTGTACTCAACTGCCGGGGCGTTTTGCGAAGTTGCCATCAACTTTCCTTGGATGGCATTGTAAAACTGAAACGTTCCAAGGTTGGCTCGCGTAGGCAATTGCGGGAGTGCGCGGGATGATGGAGGGAGGAGAAAGAGTGCCCCAACTGCATGATGTTATGCGGGGGTTGATGGCCCGCCCGAGAGGATTCGAACCTCTGACCTCTGCC
>NZ_JBFJTH010000112.1:0-12583 GCF_041625495.1 Litorivivens sp.
TCTGTGCGCCGCGGATGTTTGGTGTAGAGCTGCGCAAAGCGTTTTAAGAGGGAGGAGGCGCCTGAGGAGCGTGTTGCTTGCTAGTAGTGAGAGTGCTTCGAATAGAACTGGTGTAGATGCTGAGCAGGAGAAATGGCGCGCCCGGAGAGATTCGAACTCCCGACCAAGTGGTTCGAAGCCACCTACTCTATCCAGCTGAGCTACGGGCGCGCAGGCGCGGCAGTGTAACGCAAAGTGGCTGTTATCGCTAAGGAAAATTAAGGATTGTGGCGCCCCGGCCGATATCCATACCAGCTTCTGGCCACGCGCCAGTGTGGCAATCGCGTATAGAAAAATCCCCGCTGTCAGTAGAGGCTTGTACGTACTCAAGAAACCCGCAGTCGCGCCGATCTCCTATCTGCTCGGGCCAAAAACCGTGTAATCCGGCGTGGAAGTGCGTATGCGAGCAGGAGTCTCAGTGTGGATATTGCAACATTATTAGGCATGTTCGGCGCATTAGGCGTCATTATCGCAGCCATTTTTGTGGGCGGCAGCGCTGGCGGTTTTTTCGACGTGCCCAGCATACTGATTGTTATAGGCGGCACGCTGTTCGCCAATCTGGTGAAATTTCCGTTGGAACAGACCCTGGGGGCCTTCAAAGTGGCGTCCCGTGCGTTTTTCCACAAGCCTGTCAGCTCTGAAGCCCTGATCAGCGAATGCATCGAGCTTTCCGGAGTGGCCCGAAAGGAAGGCCTGCTGGGTCTTGAGGCGGTAGAAATCAGTAACGAATTCCTCGAAAAGGGCGTGCAGATGGCCATAGATGGCCACGATGCCGACTTTGTGAAGCGCCTGCTCAGCAAAGAGATCAACCTAACCATTGAGCGGCAGGAAATGGGCGAGGCAATTTTTCGGGGGTTTGGCGAATCAGCGCCCGCGATGGGCATGATCGGTACGCTGGTGGGTTTGGTACAGATGATGTCCAATATGTCTGATCCCAAAGCCATAGGCCCCGCGATGGCGGTCGCCCTGTTAACCACCCTCTACGGCGCGGTACTCGCCAATGCTGTTGCTTTGCCGATGGCAGAAAAGCTCGCCTTTCGAACGTCTGAAGAGCGCCGCAACCGGCACCTGATTCTTGAGGCTATTCACGGTATTCAGGAAGGCTTGAATCCTCGCGTACTGGAGTCACTGCTGGCAACCTACCTGCCAGAAGGCCAGCGCGACAACGGTGACAAAGACGCCAAGCCGGCTGAAGCCGTCTGATGGAAGACGCCCCGGTCAAAAAAGCACAGGCCGGCGCACCGGCTTGGGTAATGACCTTTGCGGATTTGATGTCGCTGCTACTGGCTTTCTTTGTGTTGTTGTTCTCCTTCTCCGAGATGGACAAGCAAAAGTTCAAGGAGTTGTCAGGTTCAATGCGCGACGCTTTTGGCGTACAGCGCGAGGTACCGGCGTTCAATCCGCCCATTGGTACCAGTGTTATTGCGCGTGATTTCTCCCCGGGCATGCCAACACCTACTGACCAGGATCAGGTGCGTCAGGAAGCTATCAAAGAACTGACGGAAATGCGCAAGCAAGGGGAAAACGAAGAAGCCGAAAATGACCTGCTCGAAGACCTTGAGAAAGTGCTCAACTACCTCGAAGTCGAAATCGCCAAAGGTGTGGTGGAAGTGCAATCCGACGGCGAGCGGGTGATCACCATCAGAATTCGCGAAACCGGCTCTTTTCCTTCAGGCAGTGCTGACCTCAGTAACGATTTCAATCCGGTTATCCTGAAAATTGCCCGCCTTACCAACGAAATTGGTGGCCGCATCGCGGTTGCGGGGCATACCGATATTGTGCCGATCAGTACCGACCGCTACCGGTCTAACTGGGAGTTGTCCTCCGCGCGGGCGGTAACCGTGCTGGAACAGATTGTGGAAAAAGGGCAGCTCGATCCGGCTCGCTTTCAGGTGGCGGGATTCGGTGCAACACGGCCCATTGATTCTAATGACACCGCCGAGGGGCGGGCGCGAAATCGACGAGTAGAAGTCATCCTTCTCCGCGGAGGTTCGCTGGATACGGAATATGCTGAGGGAGTATCCAGAGAGGCGTCGGCTATCCCAGACCAATAAAGAGATGCCTGCAAAGAACGTTGGCAAACGCAGGTTGCTAGCACGAATTATTTATCATCATAACCGCGTCGGGTACCGGCAGGGCACGTGGCAATCGCTTTGGCTATCCTGCGTTCATCAATCACCCGGTAGTGTGGTTAGTGTTCATTTCTCGCCAAAACCCGCCTATATCGGCGTCAACGATAAGCCGCTAACACTGCGTCTCATTACGGCACAGTACGAGTAATTGCTTATGTGCCGCTGCGTATCCTTGTGTCATAAATGTGATCATGATTACTGCGCACCTAAGTCGCGGAGTAGGAAGAATTAAAAAATCAGGCAGACAGGCCACTGGCCCCCGCAGTTGTCTCGCCACGAATACATGGAAAGGAGTGGTGTCTTGAGACCCAGACGTCAAATGGTACGCAGCGCGTATCTGAAGAAAACCGCATTGTCATTTTGCGTGGTATTGGCCTCGGCGGGAGCAGCTGCGCAGCCCATTTCAGTGGCAGAGTTCATCGCAGATAGCATTGATGCGCACCCGCGCGTGCGTGAACAGCTTCATATTCTCAGGCAGGCAGAACAGGGCCAGACTGTTGCTCGTGGTGGCTGGTACCCGAGCCTTGACCTTACCGCTACTGCGAACAAGATAGACGGTGAATCGCCAACCTTTATCGGTTCGCAAAGTGTTCAGGAAAATGATTACGAAAGCGATTGGGCCGAGCTTGCGCTGACCCAGAACCTGTTTAATGGCTTTGCGACCAAGCATAGTGTTAAGCATGCCGATGCCAGTTTTCAGTCAGCGCTTTACCAACTTTACGATACGGTGGACAACGTCGCACTGGAAGCGTTGAAAGCCTACGTTAATGTCGTGCGAGACCACCGGTTGCTGAAATTGGCAGAAAACAACGTTCTTGCCCACGAAGATACCCTCCAAAAGATACAGCGTCGCAGTAGTTCGGGGGCGGGCCGGAGGTCGCAGCTGGAGCAGGCATCGGGTCGTCTGGCAAAAGCCAAGGCGGGCCTGATCGCCCAGCGCAATAACCTGGCCGACTCTCTTACCGAAGCCCACTATGTGCTTGGGCGGTACGTTGTGCCGGAAGACTTTTCCGACGTTGTTTTGCCGCCGGCTGTGAATCGTGACATCGATGCATTGATTGATGAGGCGTTGGCCGAGCACCCGGCAATGCGCGCGGCTGACACGAACATAGAAGCCGCGACCCACGAAAGTGAAAAGGCAAAAAGCCGATTCTATCCAAAACTCGATTTGCGTCTGGCTCAGGAAGTGGGCAACGACCTTAACGGTTTACCAGGCGACACTGACGAAGCCAGCATTGCACTCACGCTGACTTACAATTTCTTCAATGGCGGCGCAGATCGAGCGGAGAGTCGCCGTAAGGTCAGTGCGGTTCATGAGCAACAGCAATTGGCGGCGCGGGTGCGACGGCAGGTCATCAATACGCTCCGTTTGGCGTGGACTGCACAGTCTCACCTGGGCGAGCAGGTTGAATATCTTCAGGACTATGTAGATCAAGCGCAGAAAACCATGACGTCCTATCAAGAGGAATTCTTTATTGGGCAGCGCGAACTTATCGATCTGTTGGATGCTAAAAATGAAGTTAACAGCGCGCAGAATGGATATATAGCGGCGTATTTTGACGAGGTTACTGCACGCTATCGTGTCTTGGAAGCTACCGGGCAGCTTCTCGAAACATTGGGTATGGCGCCTGTTATTGGGCGTGACCGTCTGCGAATTGCAAAGATTGATAGCCGTGGGCGTGATCGCCTACCGTTGCCGATGGATCGCGATGATGATCGGAAGACCGATCGAACCGATCATTGTGACAACTCTCACTCGCAGGTGGCTGTGAATAAATACGGGTGTCGAGCGCAAAACCAACAGAATCAAGTGCCGAATGCCGGCGCAGATGCATTTACCGTCGGTCAGAACGGTATTATCGAAATTCCTCTAGCGACGCTGTTTGCAAATGATACCGACGCGGACGGCGATGTGCTGAAACTGGCGGGCTTTACCCAGCCAGAAAATGGCATGATTGAAAAAAATGCCGCTGGTAATCTGGTCTATCGAGCAAAAGAAGGTTTTGTGGGCCGTGACCTGTTTACCTACCTGGCGAGTGATGGAAAATCGTCGTCGAAGGGGCGTGTCGCGTTGGACGTGGTTCCCAATACGACGATCGATTTTACCAAGGTTTACTATGTGAACTACGTGTATGCCAAGACTACCCTGACTGGCCCTTCCGTAGATCTGGCTAACCAAATTATCGAGGCGTTGAAGGATAATCCTGGCATCGATGTTCGGATAGACGCCTACACCGACAATATTGGTTCCGATGGATTCAATGCCGCGCTTTCTATAAAACGGGCGAGTGGCACCCGACAGATGTTGTTGAATGCGGGTATTGCAGCAACAAGAATTTCCTTTTTTGGCGGCGGGGAGTCAAATCCACTCGCGGATAATTCTTCCGACGAAGGTAGAGCTATCAATCGTCGCGGTGAATTTCGCTTTACGCGGGTGAGATAGTCGAGCAATCGACTATTTCACGGCGATGCCGACAATGATGAAGCTGACGAGGGGTGCCGGTTCTACACAGTGTGTGGCATTGCCCCGGCTGGCACTACGTCAGGCTCTCGTGTGGCTGCTGCTTCCGCTGCTGGTGTTTACGGGTTACGCGGCTGACACATTTGGGCCGCCCTTCCTTGAACGTCTCTGGTCGGACTATGGAGTCGAAGCACGGGAGCGAGGTCGGGAACTAAACCATCTGCTGTTAAGGCTCGAGGATAGGCCAGACAGCGAGAAGTTGCGGGAAATCAATCGTTATTTCAACCGCATTCCCTATGCCGATGATATCGATCACTGGCAGGCACAGGACTACTGGGCGACCCCCGAAGAGTTTATCGGTACCAACCGCGGTGACTGCGAAGATTATGTCATTGCCAAGTATGTAGCGTTGCGCGCGGTGGGTATTCCTGAAGGAAAACTCTTCCTGACCTATGTAAAGGCGACGGAGCTCGGGGTATCCCATATGGTTCTCACTTATTTTTCCACGCCGTCTGACACGCCTCTGGTTCTTGATAACTATGACCCCCGAATTCTCCCGGCCACGGAGCGCCGCGACCTGCTTCCGATCTACAGCTTCAATGCCGAGTCTTTTTTTCTGACAGCGGAAACAGGTGGAGTTGCTAGACGGTTACCTCCCGGAAAGATAAAAAACCGTAAGTGGGATGCACTGCGCAACGCACTGGGTAAGGAGCAACAGCTATGACAATTTACAGGCAAATTGCTGGTCTGATAGCCGCCGGGCTATTGCTGCTATTCCTGGTTATTTCCTTCGATGCAGTGCGGCATTCCACCAATGTCATAAAGAGCCAGATGGCCACGTCTGCCCAGGATGCGGCGACCGTTGTCGCGATCAGTCTATCCGTCAATGAAAAAATAGACGACTTGGCTGCGATTGAAACGCTCAGTAACGCGGTGTTCGACAGTGGCTATTACAGCAGTATTCGGCTGCTCACCAACGACGGTGCGTTGGTATACGAAAAACGTCGACCGCTTGCGAGCGACGGCGTACCAGATTGGTTCACCGAATCGGTAAAACTCGGCCACGCTGTTGGTGAAGCCGAAGTGCGCAGCGGCTGGTCGTCCGTAGGGCGGGTTCAAATTACCCTTCATCCGGGATTTGCCTATGCGGATTTGTACAGCCGTATCTCCTCCTCGTTGATGTGGTTTGGCGCGGCTTTTCTCGCCCTGATCCTTGTTCTTTGGGCGCTTCTGCACTTAGTTCTCAGTCCCTTAAGACGGATCGAGCAGCAAGCAAATGCCATACAACACAATGATTTTGTGGTGCAGGAGCGGCTTCCGCGAACACAGGATCTGAGGCGCGTTGTCGAAATGGTTAACCGTCTGTCGATGCATGTACGACGCGTTTTTGAAGAGCAGCATATGTTATGGCAGAACCATCAGAAATTACTTTTTGTCGATCCCTTAACAGAGCTGCCCAATCGGCGTCGACTTCTTTCCAAAGCTGAATTCTTTTTGTCAGATAAAAACCGGGAGCATGCGTCTTTATTGGTGATAAAGCTGAATGATTATGCGAACTATCGGGTAAGGCACGGTCATGCACAGGCCGACGAGATGCTGGTGGAAATGGCACGTATGATGAAAGATAGCGCCCCTGACGGCACCGTGCTTATTGGCAGGTTGAGTGATATCGAGTTTGGAATACTTCTTCGCGATCGGGTTGAAGGTGCATCGCAATGGGCTAGAGACCTATTTGCAGAATATCAGCGGCGCTACGGTAAGGCGCTAACCCGCGTTGAGCTATCCGCCGCATCCACCGCATTGCAGCCAGGTAAGTCTCTTTCCGGGGTACTCTCGGAAATCGATCTGCTATTAGCAACCGCAGATGCCGGTAGCGCTTACCAATCGTTAACACACCACAGCACAGGCAGGCGATTGCCGGAGGGTAATTCTGAGTGGTTTTCATGGTTCACGCGTGTGCTGGCTGATCGCCGAGTTTATCTCGAGGCGCAGCCGGTTTTTGACCGTAACTATTGTTTAGTCCATCGGGAAATGTTGGTTCGTATACAGCACGACGATGGGGCGCCTCTGGAAGCCGGACTGTTTATGCCAATGGCAGAGAAGCTGGGATTTTCCCAGGCTATCTATGCGCGCGTGCGCGAAATGATGAGCGATATTGCAGGTCGAGTACACGACGCACCTATCGCGATGAATTTCCCCGAGTTGTTCCTGTCGGATCTTGGCGAAATGGCGCACCTGTTACGCATTCTTGCCGTTGCCAAGAAGCGGCCTGGCAGCTTGCTGGTGGAGGTGCCTTACCACGCCGCGGTGAGAGACCTGGAAAGCGTTACTCGTGTTGCCAAACAAGTTAGACTGTCTGGGCAGCTTTTCGGGATTGATCATTTTGACCTGGAATACCCGATTGCAACCTTGCAGGAGATAAGTCCGGATTATGTGAAGGTAAGCGCCCGTTTGCTTAAAGGTATAACCGCCGATGGCGCAGACGATGTATACGCAACCTTCAGAAACCTGACAGCGACACTGAATATTAACGTTATCGCTGTGGGCATTGATAAGGCGTCTCTACTGGAACATCTGCAGTTACTGGATGTCGACGGTTTGCAGGGAAATTTGTTGGGTAAACCGGAATCATTTGAATGACGCAATCGGAAAAAACCTATGACCCGCTGCTGGAGTGTCTGGTTGCATTTAGCGGCCGTTACAGTCGGCGTGTCTCCATTGATTCTCTCACCGCCGGCCTGCCGATTGAGCCCGGTCAAGCAGGCCCTGAATTATTCAGTGTCGAAAATGCCAAAGGGCTCTTTCAACGCGTCGCCCAGCGAGCGGGCTTTTCGTCACGGTTAATCAAGCGCGACCTGGCCGAGGTATCCAATCTTCTGTTGCCCTGCATTCTGTTATTGAATGACCGTCAAGCCTGTATCCTGGAAGAAATTGACTCGACGTCCGGCGAAGCATTGGTTATCTACGCCAATGAGCCTGAGGTTGAATGCTGGATAAAAACCTCCGAGCTTGAACAGTCGTATACGGGCTATGCTTTTCTGCTTAAAAAGCAACTTTCCGCCCTAGGATCCAATTCTGTTTTACGGCAGGCCCGTGTTAACCATTGGTTCTGGGACACGCTAAAACTATCCAAAGAGGCCTTTGCTGGCGTTGTTTTGGCGTCGTTGCTGATTAATTTATTCGTTGTGGCCACGCCGTTGTTTGTGATGAATGTGTACGATCGCGTGGTTCCTAACAATGCTTATGAGACCTTGTGGGTTCTGGCGCTTGGGGTGCTTGCGGTCTATTGCTTTGATGCATTGTTGCGCTACATCCGGGTAATCTTTCTCGAGACAGCCGGCAAGAAAAGTGACGTCATTATGTCGTCGATACTTTACGAGCATGTACTGAACTTGAAAATGGAGGCTTGGCCGCGCAGCGTTGGCGCCTTTGCCAGCAATCTACGCGAGTTTGAAAGCATTCGTGCTTTCTTCACGGCAAGCACCATTAGTGCTTTGGTTGATATGCCATTTTCGCTGTTGCTGCTCCTGCTGATAGGGTTGATTGGCGGTCCGATAGTGCTTATTCCGGTCGCTATTATTGTCTTACTCCTACTGCACAGCTACTACATCGCCAAGCCACTGCAACGCAGTGTTGAAGAAACGCAGGAGGCTATGTCGGAGAAGAACGCCCACTTGGTGGAAAGTTTGCATGCAATCCAAACCATCAAGTCGCTGGGTGCAACGAGTCATTCACAGTGGATATGGGAAGAGGCGACCGGTGATATCGCACAGAAATCTGTTCGTAGTCGAATGCTGTCGAATGCTCTAACCGTTACCACGCAGTTTCTCGTACAGCTAAACACAGTCGCCATCGTGACTGCCGGGGTTTATATGATTTCGGCTCAATCACTGTCACTCGGCGGGTTGATCGCAGCGGTGATGCTATCCTCGCGAGCCGTAGCGCCGATGGCTCAAGTGGCGGCACTCGTCACGCAATATGAACAAACCAAATCGGCCTTTAACACCCTGGATTCCATTATGAATCTTCCGGTTGAGCGGGATGAAAAGCGTCAGTATGTGCGACGACCGATTTTCAAAGGGAACATTGAGCTAAAGTCTGTTTCTTTTACGTATCCGGGCGCTGACGTGCCATCGCTGAAGTCGATATCGCTGTCCATAAGAGAAGGTGAGCGGGTCGCCATTATTGGTAAGGTTGGTTCGGGTAAAAGCTCGCTGGCAAAGCTGCTGATAGGCCTTTACCAGCCTACAGAAGGCACTATCGCAATAGATGGCATTAACAGTGCGCAGATCGATCCGGCGGATTTGAGGCGGCATATCGCGTTTCTGACGCAAGAGCCTCAGCTGATGCGCGGTTCGATCAGAGATAATTTATGCTATCGAAACCCGCAGGTGGCAGACGAACAAATGCTGAAAGTCGCGGCCATCGCCGGTGTCGACCAGTTTGTTGGCAAGTTGCCTGGAGGTTATGACACGCAGGTTGGCGAACAGGGTTTGTGGGTTTCCGGCGGTCAACGCCAAGCCATTGCACTGGGGCGCGCCATTTTGCTTGATGAGCCTATTATCGTGCTGGATGAGCCAACCAGCCATATGGACAATTCTACAGAGCAGTACGTAAAGCGGCAGCTACACGGCTATACCCGTGATAAGACTCTCATTGTTATTACACACAAAACGTCGATGCTCGATTTGGTAGATAGGCTGATTGTGGTGGAAGACGGTCAGATCCTGCTGGATGGGCCGAAGGCAGAAACCATTGCCGCGATACAGAAGATGGGTAAATAGGATGGCGCTGAATAGTAAACGTCAGAGCTATGATGATAGCGATTTGGCCTATATGCGCAGCCTATCTGCTGCCGTGCTTGAACGTTCTCCCAAGCAGCTGCTGACTGTGCTGTATGTGATGGTGGCGCTGGTCGTCGTTGCGTTGGTGTGGGCGGCCTGGGCTGAGTTGGATGTGGTGGTTCGCGGTGGCGGTAAAGTGATACCCGCTAGGCAGGTGCAACAGGTACAGAGTTTGGAAGGCGGTGTAGTAGCGGAGATTCTGGTGAGGGAGGGCGACCTTGTCAAAATGAATCAGCCCCTGCTAAAGCTGAGTGATGTGGCCTTTGCCAGTTCATTCCAGGAAAACCGACTTAAGTACTTTGAGCTTGTCGCCAGGAGTAAGCGCCTGCAAGCAGAAGCGTTTGATGATGAGTTTGATGATGGAGATGCTGTATCACCAGAAGTCGTTGCGCTGATCAACTCTGAGAAGAGTCTATTCCAGAGTAATCGACAGCAACTGGTGGAAACATTGTCGATTTACCGACAGCAAATTCAGCAACAGCAGCGTAGCCTGGAAGAAGCTCAGTCAAAACTGCGGCAATTACAGCGGACGCTGAAACTGGTGCGCGAAGAAATTGCGATTAAAAAACCGCTTATGCAGGAAAAAATCATCAGCGAAGTTGAATTTCTGCAGCTGCGGCAACGTGAATCTGAGCTGGAAGGTGAGATCGAGATTTCGTCCATTACGGTTCCGCGGTTGCGTTCATCGATTGAAGAAGCTCGCGGCAAGCTCGGTCAAAGCGAACTTGATTTCAGAAATGAGGCCAAGCGCGAGCTCAACGAGGTTCTGGCTGAAATCTCGCGTATAGAGCAGGCGCAGAATGCCCTGGAGGACCGGGTTATGCGAACGGTACTGCGCTCGCCGGTTAATGGTGTTGTAAAACGCTTGCACGCAAATTCGCTGGGGGGAGTGGTTCAGCCTGGCACGCACGTTCTGGAGATTGTGCCACTTGGCGATTCGCTATTGGTTGAGGCGAGAATTAAGCCGGCGGATATTGCCACGATAGAAGTTGGTCAGTTGGCCAGATTAAAGTTTTCCGCCTACGACTTTGCAATTCACGGTAGCCTCACGGGCCTGGTAAAGTTTATCAGTGCCGACACAATCACTGACGATGACGGCAGTAGTTTCTATATAGTGCGCATCGCACCTGACCGCGATTATCTGGGTAAAACTGAGGGTCGTTTGCCGATCAAGGTTGGAATGACGACTGAGATTGATGTTGTAACAGGTAAGAAAACGATTCTCAGTTATTTGCTAAAACCGATAAATCGTGGTCTGCAGAATGCGTTACGAGAACAATAAATGACGATACGGGTATATACGCGCAGTCAGGCTTTTAAACAGCATCTTGTGAATAGTCTGCCCCCGCCGCTGCAATTTTCAGAGGATCTCGCTGACATTGACGGTGGTCCCGGCACGCTGCTTGTGTTGCACAGGCAGTCATTTGCTTTGGCGGAGTGGTCTGCGCTTATGGAGCGCGCAGTAAAGGTGAGCGAACAGATATGCGTCGCCGACGACCAACCTTGCGTAGATCAGCTGGTGGCCTGCGTGCAGAACAACGTAAAAGCCTACTGCAATAGCTATATGGTGCGGCAGCACTATCAACAGCTGGTGTCGTTGTTGCAACAGGGTGGCAGCTGGTTTCCGCCCCAAATGTTGCAGGACGTGTTTTTACTCGCCCAGCAACAATTGTCGTCTATTAACGGCCCCCAATCTGAAGCCGTGTTAGCGCAGTTAACGGAGCGAGAAAGGGAGATAGTTTCCCGGCTTGTAGAAGGGCGATCTAACCGTGATATTGCCTCAGCGTGTGGCGTTACTGAGCGCACCGTCAAAGCCCACCTGACCAACATCTATAGCAAAACTGGAGTCACTGGTCGTGCTGAGCTTTTGCGTCGGTTCAATCGCGATAGCATGATTTCATAGCTTTTTAATCCAACCTTTCATTTCAGCTTTCCAATTAAGCGGTCCAATTAGCCGCTCCACGCCAGCGTCCCAGTATAACTCTCCAATCCCTCTGCCAGTTCCAGCCTTCAATCTGATCAGTGAATAGGCAATCTACGTATATGTCCTGAGTTGCGCTAGTACCTGGGTACAGTCCCAAGGGGCCGTGAATCTCTTACGCTTGGTAATCAATATAAAGGTTAGGCGTTGATCATGGCAGAGCATGTGGGGTTTATTCGGGAAGTCGTCGGTGAAGTGATTCTTAAAGGTGCTGATGGCATCAGTCGTGCGGTCGTTAAAGGTGATCCGGTACGCGAGGGTGATCTGCTGACGACGGCCGGTAACTCCACAGTGGTAGTGAGTTTTGCCAGTGGTGAGCAGCTTCACCTTGAGCCCTATGCTGCCGTACAGATAGACGACAGTGTCAGCTTCTCCAGTGGCGCCTACCCCAATGAGGACACTGACCAGATACTCGCTTTGCAACAAGCGCTGCTCGCGGGTCGCGATGTAGAGGCTTTAGAGCCCACCGCCGGTGGCGGGCAGGCATCGTTGGGTGGTGATGGCCTTAACCAGCAGGCGTCTTATGAGCGTGAAGGCAGAGAGGGGCAGGTAGATAGCTGGTTGCTGGATTTCGCAGACACAGCCGCCGTTGCTCCTAGTTCAACACCTAACAACAGCATTAATGTGGGGCAGGAAACACCTGCAGTTCCTAGCAGTTTCGGCAACGCGACTATCGCACTGGATGTGATTGCGGGCGACGACATTATCAATGCGCAGGAGTTGGGTTCTGATCTGACGATCTCTGGCACCGTCAGTGGCGATGCTGCTGCTGGCGATGGCGTTACAGTGACCATTGGTGGCGTGGATTACCTGACTGCCGTCAATGCAGATAACACAACTTTCAGTGTGGTGATTCCCGCTGCGGCCGTTGCCCTGCTGACCGACGGTACGGCTTCGGCAACCGTAACGGGCACCAATGACGCGGGTATTCCGTTTAGTGCTTCCGATACTCGTGACTACACCGTTGATGGCTCAGCGTCAGCTGGTGTCGCGCTGGATGTAATTGCGGGCGACGACATTATCAATGCGCAGGAGTTGGGGGCTGACCTGACGATCTCTGGCACCGTCAGTGGCGATGCTGCTGCCGGCGATACCGTTACAGTGACCATCGGTGGTGTGGATTACA
>NZ_JBFJTH010000113.1:0-12516 GCF_041625495.1 Litorivivens sp.
CTTGTTCCACCGTCTGAATGTGATCCGGATTCATAACCCCAGACTGACCGAGCGTCGCGAAGATATTCCGATGCTGATGAAGCATTTTTTCAAAAAAGCGGCGACCGAACTCAATGTCGAGCCCAAGCGCCTGCGCCCGGAAGCCGAAGAATACCTTGGCAAACTGTCCTGGCCCGGCAACGTGCGCCAGCTGGAAAACACTTGCCGTTGGCTCACGGTCATGGCCTCCGGCCGCGACATTCATGTCAACGACCTGCCGCCTGAAATGCTGCAGCAGACTTCCAGCCCCACCGATGACGCTCCCGGCGTGCCCAGCGTGCACTGGCAGGACAACCTGCGTCATTGGGCAGATCAGGAATTGCTATTGGGCCGAGACCGACTACTGGATCGCGCGGTCCCGCAATTTGAGCGCATCATGATTGAAGCAGCCCTGCACTATACCCAGGGCCGAAGACGCGACGCATCCAACCTGCTGGGCTGGGGTCGCAATACACTGACCCGGAAAATCAAGGAACTGGGAATGGGCGGGGATGACCCTGAGGATTGAGCAGCGAATGCCTGACGTCCAACATCAACCCTCAGGCGCCCGCGCGAGCACTTCCGCATAGCCCACCCGGTAATCCGGATACGCAAACTCATAGCCACTGTCTCGCAAGCGCCGGTTACTGCCGCGCTTGCTGCCCGCCATATGGCGGTAGCCATGATCCACCTGATACGGCACACCCAACTGCTGGGCCAACCACTGGTGAACCTCGGCTATCGGCGCGGGATCATTATCAACGGCAAGATAACAACCTGCCACTGCCGCGCCCGCCTCACTTTGCTCAAGCACATGCCGAAGCACCCCCACACAGTCATCGCGATGAATCCGGTTACTGAAATGCGGCGGCTCCAGCGGTGCGCATTGCCCCGCGCGAACCCGCTCGGCCAGACGCAAACTCTCGCCACCATAAATACCACCGAATCGCACGACCGTCGCGGGCAGCCCCGACGCCTGCAACAGCTGCTCCGCAGCCAGCACGCTGCGGCCGCTGTAACTGGTCGGTGCCAGTTCGCTATTTTCATCAACCACCGAACCATCATTGTGGTGATACACGCTAGTACTCGACGCAAACAGCACCCTCTTCAACGCGCTTGTGTTTAAAGCTTGCAACACACCCTCAAAGCCAAGCTCAAAAACCGCCTTGTAGGCTTCAGCACTGCGCGCGCCCGGCGTTAGCGTGACCAACACATAATCAGCCGCGACATCTCGCAATCCAGCGAATGTTTGCGGCGCGCGAAAATCTAGCGGCAGCGCTTCAAACCCTGGCGGCAGGGCCGCTACATTGCGGCGCGCGCCAACCACCCGCCAGCCCTTTGCCAAAAAGTGCTGCCCCAGTGCAGCACCTAATTGGCCGCAGCCAATCAACAATAAGGTTTTTTCCATCATCAGTCTGTGGCCACAAAAGCAAAGGCCGTTACAATACGTCAGCGCAGGTGACCAGAGCAAACCTATAGCGCCGGGCGGGCTGCACATTCAGCCCAGGACACACAAACGGGACTGACAGCCCAAACGGGCAAGACAAAAGGAGCCCCTGCTTGACGGATCTGCAGGCCATCGCCATCGAACAGCTCAAGGGGGTTGGCCCGCGCCTGCGTGAACGGCTCAACAACTACGGCGTGTACAGCGCCCAGGATCTGCTGTTTCATCTGCCACTGCGCTACCAGGATCGCACCCGAATAACACCTATTGGCGGGCTACAGCTGGGCGTCGACGCCGTCATCGAAGGGGAGGTCAAAGTCGCCGACATCACCTTCGGCAAACGACGCAGCCTGCTGTGTAAACTGCAGGACGGCACCGGACTGATCTCCCTGCGCTTCTTCCACTTTTCTGCGGCGCAGAAAAAACAGCTGCAGCCAGGCACCCGCCTGCGCTGTTATGGCGAACCTCGGCGTGGTGGCGCGGGGCTGGAAATTTACCACCCCGAGTACCAACTGCTTGACGAACAACACCCGGCTGAACTCGATGATCGCCTGACACCGGTCTACCCCACCACAGAAGGCATCGGACAAAGCGTGTGGCGCAAACTCTGCCTGCAGGCACTTACATTACTGGAAAATCATAAGCCGCAAGAATTGTTGAGCGAACACCCGTTGGCGCGCTTCCCGCTCAGTGATGCACTGCACTTCCTGCATCATCCGCCGCCCAAGGCCCGGCTGTCACTGTTGCGAGAAGGTCTGCACCCAGCCCAACGACGACTGGCATTCGAAGAACTGCTGGCACACAACCTGGCCATGCTAAAAACCCGACAACAAACTCAACAACGCGGCGCTGTACCAATGCCTGCCAGTGTTCAGCTGCAGCGCGCCTTTCTTCAACAGTTAGGATTTCAACTCACTAACGCGCAGCAACGGGTCTGCGAGGAAATCGCTGCCGACCTTAGACTGGAGCGCCCCATGCTGCGACTGGTTCAAGGTGATGTCGGCAGCGGCAAAACCGTCGTCGCCGCCATGGCAGCGCTGCAAGTGATCGAACAGGGCTTCCAGGTAGCAGTAATGGCGCCAACAGAAATACTGGCCGAGCAGCACTATCTCAACTTCCAGCAGTGGTTTGCTCCGCTGGGTCTGGAAACCGGCTGGCTGGTAGGCAAATTGAAAGGCAAGGCGCGTCAGAAATCCCTTGCCACCATCGCCAATGGTGAGGCCCAACTGGTTATTGGCACCCACGCCCTGTTTCAGGAAGACGTCATCTACCAACGGCTGGGGCTGGCGATTATCGATGAACAACACCGCTTTGGGGTACATCAGCGACTGGCACTCACCCAGAAAGCGCGCCCGGAAGACGGCCACCCCCACCAACTGGTCATGACAGCCACCCCGATACCGCGCACCCTCGCCATGACCGCCTACGCTGATCTCGACACCTCGATCATTGATGAGCTGCCACCCGGGCGCACGCCAGTAAACACCGTCGTTATCGACAATGCTCGCCGCAGCCAGATTATCGATCGCATAGCCCATGTTTGTGCGAAGGGGCAGCAGGTGTACTGGGTCTGCACCCTGATAGAAGAATCCGAGGCCCTGCAGGCCCAGGCTGCCGAAGCGGTATTTGAAAACCTGCAAAAAGCCCTGCCCAACCTGCAGATAGCACTGGTGCACGGCCGTCAGAAACCGCAGGAAAAGGCCGATATCATGGCCGCCTTCAAGGCAGGAACCACGCAATTACTGGTTGCCACCACCGTCATCGAGGTTGGCGTGGATGTCCCCAACGCCAGCCTCATGGTTATCGAAAACGCCGAACGCCTCGGCTTGTCCCAGCTGCATCAGCTGCGGGGCCGGGTGGGCCGGGGCGCCCTCGAAAGCCACTGCGTACTGTTATACCAATCACCTTTGTCACGCACCGGTCGCGAGCGATTGCGCGCACTGCGCGAGTCCAGCGATGGCTTTGTGATCGCAGAGAAAGATCTCATGCTGCGTGGTCCGGGAGAGATGCTTGGTACGCGCCAGACCGGATTGATGCAGTTTCGCATTGCCGACCTGCAGCGCGACGGTGATCTGCTGGAAGACGTCAGACAAAGCGCTGAATCCGTCGCGACGGACAAGAGGCTGAGCAGCGCCCTGATAGATCGCTGGCTCGGCGAAAAAACCAACTACGCCGCCGTATAAAACCGGGGTCGTAACGAGTATTTTTTGTACAGCCGGTTAAAAAATACTCGTTACGACCCCGGTTTTTGTCATAAAAAAAGGCGCCCGGAGGCGCCTTTAATATTCACTAGCAGGGGGAGACCTATTGCTGAGTGAATTCGGGGTAGGCTTCCATTCCGCACTCGGACAGATCCACACCTTCGTACTCTTCTTCCTCAGAGACGCGGATTCCGATAACAGCTTTCAGGATAGCCCAGGTGATCATGCTGGCAACAAAGACCCAACCGAAGATGGTTGCTGCACCAATGATCTGACCAGAGAAGCTAGAGCCATCGTTGGTAACCGGCACCAACAGCAGACCCAGCAGACCCACCACACCGTGGACTGAGATCGCACCGACCGGATCGTCGATTTTCATCTTGTCCAAGGTCAGGATAGAGAACACGACCAGTACGCCGCCCAATCCACCGAACAGGGTTGCCTGCAGAGCAGTAGGCGTTGAGGGCTCAGCAGTAATGGCTACCAGGCCAGCCAGCGCACCGTTCAGTGCCATCGTGAGGTCAGCCTTGCCAAACAGGATGCGAGCAACAATCAGCGCGCCAATCAGACCACCGGCCGCCGCAGCGTTGGTGTTCATGAAAACGATCGCTACAGAGTTGGCGCTTTCCACGCTGGCAGTTGCCAGAACCGAGCCACCGTTAAAGCCGAACCAGCCCAGCCACAGGATAAAGGTACCCAGCGTAGCCAACGGCAGGTTAGCACCGGGAATCGCGTTGATCTGACCGTTTTTGCCGTATTTGCCCTTACGAGCGCCTAGCAGGATTACGCCTGCCAAAGCGGCAGCAGCACCCGCCATGTGAACGATACCGGAGCCAGCAAAGTCAGAGAAACCCAGGTCACCCAGTGTGTACATGCCAAATACCGGCATACCGCCCCAAGTCCAGGCACCTTCCATTGGATAGATGAAACCGGTCATGACAACGGCAAACGCCAGGAAGGCCCACAGTTTCATACGCTCAGCAACTGCACCGGAGACAATTGACATCGCCGTGGCAACAAACACCACCTGGAAGAAAAAGTCTGAGGATGGCGCGTAGGTTGCAGGCTCTTCAGCACCGGCCACACCGTCGCCGACAATACCGTCGAGGAACAGGGTCAGCTCACCGCCGCCGTACATGATGGAGTAGCCGCAGATCATGTACATGGTACAGGCGATCGCAAACAGGGCTACGTTCTTGGTCAGGATCTCGGTGGTGTTCTTGGAACGCACCAGACCGGCTTCGAGCATGGCGAAACCGGCTGCCATCCACATTACCAGCGCACCGCACACCAAAAAGTAAAAGGTGTCGAGTGCGTACTGCAGTTCAAATATTTGATTTTCCATGATTAAATAAACCTCGCAGGCTTGTTGAGGGTTTCAGCCTTCCGCCAAAGGCCAAATCCATTCCGGTCGCACTCCATTCGGGTGATAAACCGGCAATGAGCTTGCCCGTTTTTAAATTGCCTCTTCGCCGGTTTCGCCCGTACGAATACGGATGACTTGCTCCAGCGCAGATACAAAGATTTTGCCGTCACCGATCTTGCCGGTATTGGCTGATTTACTGATGGCTTCCAGGGTCTGCTCAACGGAACCGTCGGCAACCGCCACTTCGAGTTTTACCTTCGGCAGGAAGTCAACAACGTACTCCGCGCCGCGATACAATTCGGTGTGACCTTTCTGACGGCCAAAGCCTTTCACTTCGGTGACAGTAATACCCTGCACACCAATGTCTGAAAGCGCCTCGCGCACATCATCAAGTTTGAAGGGTTTGATAATGGCTGTTATCAGTTTCATGAGACAAATCTCCTCTACACGGTGTATGGCTAACCACACACACCCGGTTAGAAACTGGTTGGGTTAAATCCGGCCGACGGTAGTCGGCCGGGGTGTACTGCTACGTATTAGTTCAGCGGGATGCTATAGGTAACGATAAACAGTGCGTCGTCATCCAAGGTGTAGTTCAAACCCTTGGCAGTGCTTCCGACTGTCGCCTTTTTACCCAACAATTCATCATCAGCGTCAACAATTTTGCTTACCGCAAAGCTCAGGTTGTCGTTGAAAGCATACGTCAGATCAAGGTGAACGTAGTCATTGTCGTGCTTGGCGTTCTCTTCTTCTTCGCCGTCAGCCATTCCCACCAGAGCACTGAACTTGCCCATGGTGTAGCTTAGGGTAGTGTAGGTAAAACCATCGTCAGACAAAGCATTAAAAGCATTGTTGCCCGATACGTTGTCAAAGTAATAAAGCTCCGCGCCGCCGAAAGAAAGCCCCAGATAGGCCTCTGTCAGGTCGTTGCCGCCGTCAAGTTGTGAGTTACCAGCGTAGTAGTAGCTAAGCGCACCCAGGTCGAGCCCCAGACCGCCAACTTCACCACTCCAGCCGCCGAAAAAGTTCACTTCGCCGCCACCACTCAAAGCGCTAGACGCCCAAATGCCCGCATAGAAGCCAGCCGTGCTGTATACCAGGTCACCGGATACGGCGCCTGTACCAAAGCCCTGATCTACGCCGCGAAAGACATAGATGTTTGACACAGCTGCACTGGCTTCAAGCTCAGCCATTGCAGGCGCCGCGCTTAATGCGATAGCAGCTGCAGTTGCACCAGAGGTAAGCAGAGTCTTTACTTTCTTCATGTGTGTTTCTCCACGTTGATGTTTCGATATTTCATTTTTTTGCTAGCACACAGTGATAGCTTTTTGTTTCCACGATAAAGCACAGCTCGTGCCAACATGAAATATATCCTTATATTTCAATTGGTTATTGTTATTGCCATCACCTGACGGGCGCAAAGCCCGAGATCAGCATGGCTAATTTCGGTGCATTCGCGCCCCTGCGCACCAAACTAGAACAAACACCAGAAGAAATCTAGAGTTCAGGCGAGGTATTTTTGCTAAAATATTGAATCAAAAGGATTAATTGTGTTTTTCAAGGGAAGAGAGTCCTCCGTGGCTCAGCCACTGAAAGACGCAGCGGCCGGAAATGTCGCACGCGGCCGCATGTATGCACCAAAGTGGTGCCATGATCAGATTTTTAGGGGGTTAGCCTTTCCGTCTGCCGAATCAGTCCTCATTATTTTTATACAGCCTGATGTTGACGAATTAGTGACTGCGCTGCTGCTCCAACCTTTCAAGCCGCTTTTCCAGCGCTTCAATGCGCTCCTCGAGCACAGACACACGGTCCTGCCGACCAACTCTAGCGCCAGAGTCTCGCTGAGGCAAACTTTTCGCACTCGCCCCCGCCTGGTCTAGCTGCAATATCGCGCGGCCGTTTTCGCCAGTAGCGCCTGGCGCGCCGGCAGTACCCTCACCTCCGGGCTCTCCACCCGCCAGCCACTTCTTGCTGCCGCCAATACTGCCCTTCATATACCGACCTTCAGCAGCAGCGCCACCGGGGCCGCCAGCACCGCCAGAACCGCCAGCGCCGCCGGCACTGGAATGGGTAATCGCACTGACTATTTGTGCCACATCGACGCGCTTATCCACCGGGCGATAAACCAACTGCAGTGCGCCCGCGTCGCCACCCATGCCACCACGACCACCCGGTCCGCCAGGGCCACCATCACCACCACGGCATCTGTTGAGCTCACCGCCAGCCTGTCCCGCGCCACCGCGTCCACCGGCTCCCCCGGCGCCACCGTCGGTCAGCAGCTGCAAAGAACCGATCGCAGCGATGCCCCAGTCCAGCGTCATCGCCACGCCCGATGCTCCGCGCGCGCCCTCGCCACCGGGGGCTCCTGCGGCGCCGCTTTCACAAACTGCAGCGACCGCAGGTATCGGCGGCGCCCCATCCTGACCAACCTCGCCCGCAGCACCGCGACCATCAATCACTACGTTGTTGCCAATTTCCACCCGCTCGGCGCTAAGCCGCCAACGACTGACACCGTCGGCAAAGCGCACTATCGCGCCATCACCCAATACCAGCCGAGTGAGGTGCAGCTGCTGTTCGTCGGCCGCAACACGCCAGACTTCACCGGCGGGCACAACCTTTTCCAGCGCTGCCGCGTAGCCAGATAAAAATACCGCCACTGCAGCTAACAGACTTCGCAATCCCCTCACACCGTGCCTCCAATCAACGCTCTACAATGAGCGTCAATGTACGATAAACTGTTCGCAGGTAACAGGAAGCCCGTATGTCCCGACCGGAATTTATCGAACAACTCGTGCAGCAGGCCAGCAAGCTGGCCCGCGACACGGATATCCCTCATGAAGTTGAGTCGCGCCTGCGCGTGCTGATGCAGGGCGCCTTTGATCGCATGGATCTCGTATCTCGCGACGAGTTTGATGCTCAGGCCGCCGTGTTGGCGCGCACCCGTAAAAAGCTCATACAACTCGAAAACCAGCTCGCCGAGCTTCAGACCCAACTCGACCAGTCCAGCTGACGCCCACGCGTCATAACTTCCAGGGAAGGAAGCCATGCAACACTTTGCCATCGTATACAGTCGAGCCCGCATCGGCATCAACGCGCCGCTGATTGCCATTGAAGTGGATCTTTCCAATGGCTTGCCGGGGTTTTCAATCGTTGGTCTACCAGAGGCCTCGGTGCGCGAAAGCCGCGACCGGGTGCGCTCTGCTCTGCTCAATGCCGGCTTTGAGTTTCCCGCCCGGCGCATTACCGTCAATCTGGCGCCAGCCGATATTCCCAAAGAGGGAAGTCGCTTCGACCTGCCCATTGCCATCGGCATTCTCGCGGCCAGCGGTCAGGTACGCTGTCAGGATTTAAGCCCCTGGGAATTTGTGGGCGAACTAGGGCTAACCAGCGAGGTGAGGCGCATCGACGCCAGCCTGCCCGCCGCAATTCAGTGCGAAAACACCGGCCGCAAATTGGTACTCCCGAAAAGCAACGCGATAGAGATCTTCGAATTTGCACCGAACACCCTGATCCCCGTGCAGTCCTTGAGTGAAACCGTGGCCTACCTGCAGGGCCAGCAACCGCTCACAGTAACGCCGGACTTAGCCGCGCCCTCGCGCGACCTCGACTGCGACCAGCAACCGGACTTCAGCGACATCACCGGCCAACACGCAGCCCGGCGCGCTCTGGAAATCGCCGCGGCGGGCAACCACAATCTGCTGTTCAGCGGCCCACCAGGCACCGGCAAAACGCTGATGGCTTCACGTTTGCCGTCCATTCTGCCGCCGCTGAATCGAGAAGAGCTACTGGAAACCAGCTCCATCTACTCGGTCTCTGGCGATAGCTTCCACTATCACCAGCAGCGCCCCTTCCGCGCGCCGCATCACACAGCTTCCGCGGTGGCCCTGGTCGGTGGCGGCAGCCAGGCCCGCCCCGGCGAGGTATCACTCGCCCACGGCGGCGTACTGTTTCTCGACGAGTTGCCTGAATACCCCCGCAAGGTGCTGGATGTCTTGCGCGAACCCCTGGAAGCCGGTGAAATCACCATTGCGCGCGCTAATATGAAAGTGCGCTACCCGGCGCGTTTCCAGCTAATCGCCGCCATGAACCCCTGCCCTTGCGGCTACCACAAAGATCCCCTGCACGAATGTCGCTGCACCCCGGATCAGGTAGTGCGCTACCGCAACCGGGTGTCCGGCCCACTGCTCGATCGCATCGATTTGTTTGTCCACGTACCGCGTCTGCCGCCGGGCAGCCTGCAGCAGACGCAGGACAATGAAAAATCTGCCAGCATCCGCCAGCGTGTGTTAGCTGCCCGGGAACAGCAACAACAACGCAGCGGGTGCTGCAATGCACTGCTCAGCGTGTCAGCCCTGCGCGACCACTGCTCGCTGGACGCCGCCTGCAGCGACCTGCTAGTCAAAGCCGAAGCGCGACTCGGCCTATCTCCGCGCGCACAGCACCGCATTGTCAAAGTGTCGCGTACTATTGCCGATCTGGATCACAGCGAGCGTATTCAATTCAAACACCTGAGTGAAGCCCTGACTTACCGCCAACTACCAGCCTGAAACCTCGACAAATTTCAAGCGGCGACAGGATCAGAGCCACACTGCTACAATCGCGTCTTTGATCAAGACATGCGAGATTCGGTTTAGTCAGCAACCCCTCATTCAGCCCTTTCCCTCGGGAGAGGGGCAACCCCGCTCGCAAAGGCCAACAACAGCGATACCCGATGAGCCAACTCAACCCCCGCCAACGCGAAGCCGTGCGCTACATCGACGGCCCCTTGCTGGTACTCGCCGGTGCCGGCAGCGGCAAAACCAGTGTGATTACCCGTAAGATTGCCTACCTGGTAGAACAGTGTGGCATCGAGGCCAAGTACATCACCGCAGTGACCTTTACCAACAAGGCCGCGCGGGAAATGCGCGAGCGTATCGGCAGCCTGCTGTCGCCGGGCGCCGGCAAGGGCCTGAATATTTCTACCTTTCACACCCTGGGCCTGAATATTCTGCGCAGTGAGTTCAAAACGCTGGGCTACAAGTCCGGCTTCTCCATTTTTGACCAGCAAGACTGCCAGGCCCTGCTCAAGGACTTGCTGATACAACAGCACGGCAGCGACGGCGATCAGGTGGATCATATCCAGCGCGCGATTTCTGACTGGAAAAACGACCTGGTCGCACCTGAAGAGGCAATCGCCCAAGCGCAGGGGCCAGCCGACATTCTTTGCTCGCAAGCCTACCTGCGCTATCAGCAGGCCCTGAAGGCCTACAATGCCCTGGATTTTGACGATCTGATTCTGCTGCCGGTCACACTGTTTCGGGACTACCCCGAGGTGTTGGAGAAGTGGCAACAGAAAGTGCGCTATATGCTGGTAGACGAATACCAAGACACCAACGGCGCACAGTACGAGCTGGTGAAAAAACTGGTGGGCATGCGCGCTGCATTGACGGTGGTGGGCGACGATGACCAGTCGATTTACGCCTGGCGCGGTGCGCGCCCGGAAAACCTTGGCCAGCTGCAACAAGACTACCCCCACCTCAAAATCGTAAAGCTGGAACAAAACTACCGCTCCACCGCGCGCATTCTCAAAGCGGCCAATACCGTCATTGCCAACAACCCCCACCTGTTCGACAAAGCATTGTGGAGCGAACTGGGCTACGGCGACCCCATCCGAGTGATCAAATGCCCGAACGAAGACGCAGAGTGCGAGCGGGTTGTCACTGAAATACTCGACCACAAACTGCGCAGCGGCACCCGCTTCGGTGACTACGCCGTACTGTATCGCGGCAACCACCAAGCTCGCCTGTTAGAACTGAAATTACAGGCCCACCAGGTGCCCTACAAACTCAGTGGCGGCACGTCTTTTTTTGCGCGCAATGAAATTAAAGACGTGATGGCTTACCTACGCTTGCTGATCAACCCGGACGACGACAACGCCTTTTTGCGCATCGTCAACGTGCCGCGGCGGAAGATTGGAACCAGCACACTCGAAGCCCTCGGCCGCTACGCCACCGATCGCGGCGTACCGATGTACAGCGCCTGCGAGGAGCTGGGGCTGGAATCCCATTTACCCGCTGCCGGGGTGCAACGCCTGCGCGAGTTTACCCAGTGGCTGGATATGCTGCGGCGGCGCTGCTATGAAGACGATCCGATTGAGACTATTCGTCAACTGCTGCGCGACATCGACTACCTCGACTGGTTGATGCAAAACAGTTCATCACCCGCCGTGGCGGAAAAACGCATGGCCAATGTTTTCGTGCTAGTGGATTCGCTGAAAAAGAGCCTGGAAAAAGACGAAGACACCGACATTGAGGGCGCCATCACCAAACTGGTCTTACGCGATATGTTGGAGCGCCAGGAAGACGAACAGGAAAGTGCTGATCAGGTACAACTGCTCACACTGCATGCCTCAAAAGGGCTCGAGTACCCCCACGTTTATGTAATTGGCATGGAAGAGGGTATCCTGCCGCATCAGAACAGCCTTGACGCCGACACAATCGATGAAGAAAGACGCCTGTGCTACGTCGGGATCACGCGCGCCAAGCGCACGCTTACCCTGACTTATTGTTCCAAGCGAAAATCCTTTGGCGAAATGAACATCTGTGAACCGAGCCGTTTTCTCAGCGAGCTGCCGCAGGAAGATCTGGAGTGGGAAGGCAAAGGCGAGGCCACGCCTGAAATGAACCAGAAGCGCGGCAACGAAACTCTGGCGAGCCTGAAAAACCTATTTGGTTAGGGCGTTGCGATTCAATATAAACCACCCAGCATTGATCTGGGCGGTTTGGATGCTTAACGCGCCGGAACGCAACACCTGCTGAGGGCCTCAGCCTGCCGCAATAAATGCATTCACCACGTCGGCCAACGCTTCGCCCTGATCTTCCTGCAGAAAATGCCCACCCATTTTTATGGTCGTATGCGGCTGTCCCTGTGCGCCAGGAATCACCTCCTGAAAATATGTCTCCCCGCCTTTGGTCACCGGATCTGAATCACTGAAAGCCGTTAGAAAGGGTTTGTCCCAGCGCTTTAACACCTCCCACGCAGCCACATTGTCTGCGTGGGCAGGATCGTCGATCGAGGTGGGGACCAATACCGGAAACTGGCGCGCTCCGGCTTTGAAGGCCTCATCAGGAAAGGGGGCGTCGTACGCCGCCACGACGTCCGGCGATAACTCGCAAGTCACCGCGCCACTGATGATTTTTCCTACCGGAAACTCCGGCACCTCCTGCGAGAATTTTTGCCACGCCAGAAAGGCTTCGCCCGGTGGCTGCTCGCCAGTGGGCAGCATGGTATTGGCCGCAACCGCCCGCGCAAACTTGTCTGGGCGACTGGCCAGCAGACGCAGGCCGATCAGACCACCCCAGTCCTGACAAACCAGCGTCACATTTTCCAGATTGAGCTGATCAAACGCCGACTGAACCCAACCCACATGACGAGCGTACGTGTAATCGCTGCGCTCACTGGGCTTGTCTGAACGGCCAAAACCGATGAGATCCAACGCGATGACCCGA
>NZ_JBFJTH010000114.1:0-12512 GCF_041625495.1 Litorivivens sp.
GACAACCTTCACTCCCATGTAAACCGCAAGGTGCTGTCATGCAGTAATGCAACGAGCTGTACCACTCTACGCGACTTTAACACCACGAACTACGGTGAAAGTGATTTCTCAATTGGTGGATCGAGTTCCAACACCAGCTCGGTCACCATCACGATTGGGTCGGATTGGCAATATTCAGCGACAGCCCCGCTACAAACGATGAAAGTAACCTACGTATGCGATAACCAAAGAAGCTGTAAGTTTTTTCTGGACGATGATAGTGCCGTCGTTTTTCCCGCGTTTTTCACGCAGCTTGGTAACGGCAATAACGCTGTTAAGGCTGATACCGTCGGTATTGCCAGTAACGATGTTGCATTCGGGGCCTGTACTACAAGCACTCCTTGTAGTGTGACGGCTGTTGGCAGCCAGGATCAAGATGGTGATGGTGACGAAGAACCATTTTTCCAGATTAGATTAAGTAGTAATTCGTTTAAAGGCGTCACACGTAGTGTGACGTTGACCCGCCTGCAGCGGAGGAGCCAGCGTGCCGTCGTACAGCAAACCGCCCATGGCCTGAGCAATGGCGACCCCTTTACTTTGAAAAATTGTGCTCCAGATACTGGTGGTACTCATATCAATGCGTCATTAATTGGCTCTACTTTTAGTGAAACTGTTGAGAACCGTATTAGCGCCGATGCCTTTATGGTCGCAATTAATGGAGGCGACGTAGCGTATACGACGGGTATTACCTGTAGCGGGGGCAGTACCGCAACACTTAATGCGAACTTACTGATTAATTGGGTGCGCGGAACCGACAATGTTGGTAATGAGGTGCTGGAAGGGCCTTGCCCGCTGCAGACCAATGGTGAACGACGAGATTCAAGTGGTAACACCTGTACTATGTCGGTGCGCCCTTCCATTCATGGCGACGTATTGCACTCGCGGCCCGCTGTAATCAATTTTGGAGATCTGGATAATCCGAGTACAGGTAGCGACCAAGATATCGTGCTGTTTTACGGTTCAAACGACGGCATGTTCCGTGCGGTGAACGGTAATCAGGCGCGCTCTATTGGTGGCGTCAGACCAGGTGGAGAGCTCTGGAGTTTTATTGCGCCCGAGTTTTTTGGCAAGTTGGAGAGACAGCTGAAAAACTATCCGCGCGTTGCGTATCCCGGTATTCCCGATGATGAAGCAAGACGTCGCGACTATTTCTTTGACGGTAGCACCTCGTTCCTGCAGGATTTCAGGGATGCCGGGGATACGGCAGGCAAGGTTTATATCTACCTGACCCCGCGTCGGGGCGGCAAGTTTATCTACGCGCTCGATGTGACAGACCCTACTAACCCTGAGTTTCTTTGGAAGAGAGCAAAAGCTGATTTTCCTGAGTTTGGACAGTTGTGGTCGACGCCGCAGGTCGCAACAATTGCCAGTTATAATCGCCCGGTGCTGATTTTTGGCGCAGGTTACGATGCCGATGTTGAAGATCTAGACCCGGCCGGTGTTGGCAGTGGCGGAACAGCGGTTACCACTGATGAAGGGCGTGGTGTGGTTGTCTTGGATACTCGCGATGGCTCGTTGGTGTGGGCGGTGCTGAAAGATTGTTCCGTGCTCGCCTCTAGTGATCAGAGCAAGTGCTCTTCTAACGCCGCAATGACTAAATCTTTCGCCGCCGATATAAAACTGTTCGATAATGATTTCGACGGCAATGTGGATCGCTTGTATGCGGGTGACATGGGCGGCAATCTCTGGCGTATCGATATTCCGACAACGTATAGCGTACCCGGTGATTGGGGTGTCTCAAAATTTGCTGCGTTGGGAGGTACCGGTGAAAACGCGCGCAAATTCCTGTTTCCGCCAGACGTTATTCCATCCAATGCTTATGACTTGGTTGTTGGGGTCACTGGCGATCGCGAAAAGCCGCTTTACGATACCCGATCCGAAGCTGACGCGCCTGCTGCGGCCTACCATGTTGATAACCGCTTCTATCTGCTGGTAGACAGTAACAGCGGCGGTACGGTAGCCGCCGGCACGGCGACGATTGGCGAATCGGACCTTGTAGATCGCACCGGTTACAAGTGCTATGACCCAAGTGCGACAAGTATTGTCGATTGTAGTTACGACGAAACCGATAAGCGTTACGAAGATTCAAGCGGCAATGCACTTGAATTGGTAACGTTGACCCAGATCCGAGCCTTGAAAAAAGGTTTCTATATCACGCTGGAAGGCCATATAGCAGCGAATGGAGACAGCGAGGGTGAAAAAGGCGTCAATGCACCGACCGTCGTAGCCGGGAAAGTCTACTTCGCCACAAACCAGCCTCAGACAAGTGAAGAGGCGTGTGGCCCGAACCTTGGGGTTGCGCGTGGCTATGAGGTGGATTTCTTTACGGGAGAATCTAAGGCCCGCATCTATCCTGGCGGCGGATTACCTGCGACCACCACCTATGGACTGGTGGAGATAGATGGCAAAACCGTACCCTTCGCTATCGGTCCGGGCGAAACGCCGCAGAGCCCGATTACTCCGGGGATATCCCTGTCTGGCAAGCGCAACAGAACCTACTGGTACTACGAATAAGCGCCATCCCGCCTGGTCTACACCAGGCGGGCTCTTCCCGCGGTGACTTGCTATACTGCCGCCAACGCGTACGATTGAGTGAAGTCTTTGGCACAAGTATCGATAACGCAGCCGGCGCAACGGGCCGACAGTTTTTTCCTGCCGGATCTGTGTAATGCCCAATCCTTGCTAGTACTCATCATTCTGGCCGAAATGCTGGCGCTGGTGGTAACCAGTTTACAACGCGGTCTGTGGCCAATGGATTGGCAGTACTTTTCGTTAGTCTCGCTGTTTTGCCTGCTGGTGTTTCTATCTTCCGCCGCCGTGCTGTGTATGGTGCGCGGTGCACTGTCACACCTTCCGCTGCTGCTGGCTGCATCAGTCTGCTATGCGCTGGTTCTATGCGTTGTGGCATTGTATTCCCTGAGCGGACAATGGTTGCTGTCTACCACTGGCTCTGACCCCGGTTTTTACCCCGAGCGCTTGCTTCAGCATCTGTTTATCGGAGCAGTGGTGACGGGTATCGGCCTGCGTTATCTCTACCTGAACTGGCAGTTGCGGCTGCGCGAACACAGTGAAATGCAGGCGCGGATACAAGCGCTGCAATCGCGCATCCAACCTCACTTTCTGTTTAACAGCCTCAACACGATTGCCAGCTTGATCGATGACAGTCCACGCGAGGCTGAACTTGCGGTAGAGGATCTCGCGGCCCTGTTCAGGGCCAATCTGCAAGACAGTCGAGTATTCAGCCAGTGGAGTGCCGAGCGCGATCTGTGCGAACGCTATCTTCGTATTGAAAGCATGCGTCTTGGTGAGCGCCTACAAGTGCAGTGGTACGACGCCTCAATTAAGAGCGAGACACCGCTGCTGAGTCTGAGTCTGCAGCCCTTGTTGGAAAACGCGATACTGCATGGCATTCAGCGGCTTCCTGACGGTGGCTGTATCGTTGTGAGGGCGTCGATCGATGGTGAGCAGTGTTGTATTGCCGTGGAAAACCCTTTGCCAGACAGATCTGCCGCAGAGCGTGCACTCGTGGACGCGTCGGGTAATCACCTAGCCTGCGATAACCTGCGCCACCGCCTGCACAGTGTCTACGGCGATCGCGGCCAATTGCGATTGTCAGAAAAGGATCAGCGCTTTCGGGTGGAAATGCGTTTTCCGTTGGTGCCAGAGGCGTGACCCATACCATGCGTGTAATGATTGTGGATGACGAAGCGCCTGCCCGTAAACGCCTGCGGCGAATGCTGGAACTTCAGCCCGAGATTGAAATCGTCGCGGAAGTAAGTCATGGCGCCCAAGCGTTGGATCTGGCAAAGCAATACAGCCCGGCGCTAGTGCTGATGGATATCCAGATGCCGGGTATGAATGGGCTTGATGCCGCCCGGCAAATGGCGGCGTGGGATCACCCGCCAGCTGTCGTGTTCTGCACAGCCTACGATGAGCATGCGCTGGCAGCCTTTGAAGTGGCCGCGCTGGATTATCTATTAAAGCCTATCGAACAGGCCAAACTCGAAAAAGCGCTGCAACGCGCTGAAAAGCTTACGCAACATAAGATCGACGAGGCCGTGACCGCAGTCAGCCCCCATGTGTTGGTTACGACAGCCCAGGGTGTGGAGCGGTTGGCTCTGGCGGATGTGTATTATTTCAAGGCCGAGCAGAAATATGTTGTTGCAGTACATAGCGGTGGTGAAGCGCTGCTGCGGGAGAGCCTGCAACAATTGGAGCAGGCATGGGGTCAGTATCTTATTCGGGCCCACCGCAACACGTTGATTGCGCGTGATTGCCTGCGCGGCGTGGTTCG
This sequence comes from Litorivivens sp., assembly GCF_041625495.1. Classification (GTDB taxonomy): domain Bacteria; phylum Pseudomonadota; class Gammaproteobacteria; order Pseudomonadales; family Spongiibacteraceae; genus Litorivivens. The sequence goes on from NZ_JBFJTH010000114.1 coordinate 4,334, forward strand.
TGACGGCGCCAGATACCGGGCATTATTGCGCGGTATAGAGGATGAGCCCGTTATTAGCCGCCGGCACCTGCAAGAGGTAAAAGCTGCGCTGGCAGACGCCGGTTGACGGTCAATGGTTTGCTGACAACGTAAGCTGTAAGGCTTCCGTGCCCCAGTAGTGTTTTTGTGTTTTTTTAGCGCCGCCAGCAATCGGCGACGGTTGTTCCTGTTTTATTGTCGTGCAGTGTACGTGTCCCGACTGAGCTGAGCTGAAGATTGCCACAGCGGTCGTTGGCCATCGAGCCGGTGCGGGTCGCGCGCAGCGTGAAGCTGTTGGCTGTTGGCGTGCCTGTCGCCGCGATCGTATAGTTTGCAGAACCACTATCGGGGGCTTTTGTGGGGAACACCGCAGCGAGATTGCCATCGGTGTTCAAATAAGTCCCGTTAGTTGTGTAGTAGCGCTCCAGCGCCTGTGCACCAGTGGCCAGCGCAGATGCAGCATCGGCGCGCTTGGCTTTTGCTATCTGCTCCTGATAGGCCGGTACGGCGACGCCGGCCAGTACCGCGATTACAGCAACAACTATCATGAGTTCAATCAGCGTAAAGCCTTTACTTTTCATTGGCATTCCTTCTTATTTAAGTTGTCGCCATGACTGTCGGCCCAATGACGTGTTTGAACCTTTTTCCCGGGTGACACCAACGCGACCGCTTGAGCCCGCCACAAACTTGTATTCGACATCCCCAGCGCTGACGATGCTCGGTGCTTCAATGATGTCATCCTGGCCAAGACCGCTTACGGGTAAGTACTCGCCGTTGACCTCGATGAAATCACCGTCGGTAAAGAACATATCATCGTTCATATCAAAAGCGGAATAGTCGAGCCGGCCGCCATTTTGCGCATTGATTTCCATCAGCCAGCTGGTACCGCCGTAGCCACAGGAATCCGGGTTGGGTATTGTGCTGCTGAATATTATGCGGTCAGCGCGCAATACGGGCGATGATACGACGCGTTCCCCATTGCCGTTGGTTGCGCTGGGTGAAATCAGATCCAGTCGCCAACCTTTCGAGGCTGCACTGCCGGCGCCATTGTTACTGATTACACGCACGGATTGCTTGGTCGTTTCGTCGTCGGCGGTAGTACTGGTGTCGTTAACGATATCCGCAAAGCCTTCGAATATAATTGTCTGTTCCAGTAACTGGCTGCGGCTGACCGTATTGCCATCATCGCGAATACCGTAAAAGGTTTGCACCTGTGGGTTGTTGGTGATGAGCTCATCGCCAACCTCGAAAAACTGACCCGTGCCGAAATAGATCATTAAACCACTCTCGGCGTGTCGCCCTACAACCGGGCGAGTTGTGATGGGTTGCGGGTTTCCATCGCGATCTACCGCTTTGAACACCGGCGCGGGGTCCGGTCCTGCGCTGTAAGCCACGCGCCAGCCCGACATCGAGTTATCTGTTAGGTCGAACTTCCACAAGTTGCCAACCAGGTCTCCGGCGTAGACATAATCGGTAATACGGTCTGCATTGGTGTCCACGGGTACAATCGAAGCGAGTCCATTGTCAAAACCGGTGGCGCCCGTGTCTATGGCTTTGAGCAAGGCACCTGTCGCCAGATCAACGATCATCAATTTGACATTGTCATTGCTGTTATAACCGTTTCCGAAAATGGCTACCCATTTGTCGTTGGCTTTCAGTCGCACAATCGTCGGCGCACTCATGGCAACACCGAGCTTGTCGGTAGCTGCGTCACTGGTGGAGAACTCCCACAGCAATGACGATGCATTTACACTGTCGGGCTTGGTAACATCCAGTGCGAAAACGCTTTTACCACCCGCGCCGGTCGCTCCTACGAGTACGGAGCGCCAGCTGCTACTAATGTAAGCGTCTGAAACCAGCGGCGATCCGTCAACGAAATATTGGTGTACATAGTCATTTTTGGTGAGGCTGTTGAGGTTGTCGTACACGCCTAGTGGAATGTACCCAAATACTTCTTTGCCGGTTTTGGCATCAAAACCGTGCAGCATGCCATCGTTACCGCCAACGTAAAGCATCTGTCGGCGGCCACGCTTTCCGTTTTCACCGCGGAAAGCGGCATAGCTGGTGCCCTCAGTTCCTGGTAGAACCGAAAACCCGAAGTTCTCGGTGTCACCAACATAAATGGGGTCAGAGTTAACGATATCGCCGAGCAGCTTGTTACGCACGCGTAAGCCAGTTTCGCTTTCCTTGGACTGATCGCCGCGCAGCCAATTCAACGTGTCTTTCCCATCTTGCTCTGTGCCGCCGCCACTCAACGCGTTTTGTTGGTATGCGGTCAGGTTCAGATAGTTGGCTTCGCTGAAGGCAATGCCCAAGGTAGAGGTGACTCCGGAATCACCGATTGCCGTGAAAACGTTGCGCCCAGTGTGAGCAGGAATAGAGCCGCTGTCATCGGTATCCCAGATTGTGCTTTTCAGGGATCCATCTGGGTTGAGATCATAGGCTACCAGCTGCCCGGACCAGTCGCGGGTATCAAAACGCGCCTGGTAGATCACTGTATTAGTGTTCAGTTTTGTCGAGTTTGTTGCAATGGCGGCGGCGGACGAAAAGGCGTCGACGGATATGGCATTCAATACCGCAGCGAGATCTTTGGCGAACTCTTTGGGGTCATTGGCGCTGAAAAAGCCGCCGCGCGAGTTTATGCCGGCGTGCAGGAGGTCGTCAATCCGAGCATTGCATATCGCCCCCGTGCACGAACCAGTTGCCGGCGAAGGATCTGGCCAAGCTATGGCCTCCCCGGTTTTTACGGCTGCTTTGGCGGTGGCGGGGTCGACACTCCCTTTGACGCCGAGGCCAATGCCAAAGGTAGACATGTGCTGCCAGTAAGCGGGGTTGCGAGCCAGTACCGGTACGTTGTTCTTCAGATCCGGCCGAAGGTCGTTTTTCCAGTAATGCATGGCCACGTCGGCCAGGGTATTGCTCAGAGCGTCGCTGAAAGGTGCCTGAACCACGTATTGTGCGGTCCCGCCGCTGACGTCCACATGGGAAGGACCATTGGTGCCGTCGTTGTTTTCTCGCGCTGCAGCCGTTCCCGCTTCGTGGTTGCTGCCACCAGACCAGTAGCCGTCGGTCATCAGCACGGTGTAGCTGCGGCGGCAGGACAGATGAGGGGTTGCATCACTTGTGCCAGGTTTGGCGCTCCAGGGGCCATCGTTATCGGTTCGCAGAAAATACTGCCCTGCAGTGTCCAGTGCCCGGCGCAGTGGCGTGCCGCCACGGCTGAAAGGGTCTTTGTAGAGCTTGTTGTAGAACTTTTCCTTGTCTTTGCCGACAAACGACCTAACACCTGTGGAGATTACCTTGGTGCTGACCCCGTCAACGTCATTGGCGGCGGTGTTCAGTGTGCCGTAGCCAACCCGCAGCCCCTCGGTCTGCTCAACGAAGGCATAACCGGCAGCGGCTCTGGCCGATAGTGCTCTTGAACGATAGTAAGTGTACCAGTTTGCGAAATTGCGAATTTCTTCCGTATAGGTGCACTTAGCACTACCCGCTTCGTCGCAGTCGCGACGGTTTTGACGCCCTTCGCCTCTATAAGTGAGTTCTATGGGGCGTATTTCGGTTTTCTTGTAGCTGCCAAAATCCCACGGGTCATCACCCTGTTGCCAGAAGTAAGTAGCAGGCCAAAAGAATTTGACAGCGGTATCGATATTGCAAGTACCGGCTGCATCGCAGCTGCGCCAGTCGTTGCTGTTGTAGTTGGTATTTGCCAGAACCAGATTACGGCAGTATTCGGGTCCGATGCCTACGCGCTCAGGATGGTGCAATGCACACTCGGGGTTTGCGTTGGGGTAGGTTGTGCCATCCGCCTTTATCCACGGCTCATAAGTTGTGCCGGGGTTGTAATAAATACTGTTCTGTTGCGGTGAACGCGCCCGTGCATTGAAGGCGACATTGTCGACAGTCGCAACATTGTTAGCGTATTCGGTCCCGCCGTAGATACCATCGGCGCGTGGGAAAAGATAGAAGATGTCACCATTAGCTACGTTTCGATGAATGGCCTGATCAGGCATTAGCTCCCAGTGCGTGGAGCCAGAGTCATCCATCAAGAACATGATGTTGGGTGAACTCTGCGAGGTCAAAAACAATGGCAACTGAGAAATCCCGGTGGGTGCCTCTGGGCTGCAATTGGCCTTTTCACCTGTGATTTTAAATGTTGCTCGACAGCCAGGTAGGGTGGTGAATACATTGTCTGTGAACAAAAACTTGTTAAGTGAGCAGGTGGACCAGCTCGTGGATTCTTCTAGGATTTCTACGGTTGTAATTGTACCGATGTTGGTCAGGGTCGTTGTGTTTGTTTGGCTCGGTGAGCCGAAAGCAACTAGGGTTTGTGAAGCTTCACAAGGGTTGCTTTGCGCCTGCGCATTCAAGCCTAGCCCCGCAAGGCTGGCGGCGGTGATCAGACCTTTTACAGCGTGTCCTAATCTCATGAGTTAATCCTCAATCGGGTATTTCATCGGGCTGATGCAAGACACGCAGTGTCGTAACACGGGTACCCGATGTAATAATGTGTACGGACTGGCCAACCACCAGATGTTTGAGTTTCAGTGAAGACTTATTGTCTGGCGCTTTACCGATTAGCGCGTTGGCGCTCATGCGGTAGCCGCGATTATCAATCTCGACAGTATCGCCGCCTGGCAGTGCGGTGATGGTGCCAACAAGATCGCCGGCTGCAGCAGGCAGTGCAAGCAGCAGGCAGGCAGCAAAGAAAAATGGGCTGACAAACCGTACTAATCGGTTCAAAGGCATAATCAATTCCTGCGATAGGTTGTTTGAAGCACCACCATGGAGCGAGTTGTGCTGCCGAATCCACGACCGGTAACACGGAAAGTCTCTTCAGGCGCTTTGGGGCGGTCGGAGTCAAGCCCGCCAACGGTGTTGTCGGTGGCGGGGTATTTTTCTATGACGTATTCCGGCGCGCGACTTGTCCCCTCGATTTTGCTGTTCAGGACAATCCAGCCTGGTGATTTTGGGTCCTGCCAGTCGGGGGTGTCGCAGGCCGCGCGAGTGTCTTCTTTGGGACATACCTCGAAACGTCCATTGCTACCGCTGAAATCCAGCAGTGTTGCCTGCTCAAGTTGAGCCTCGGCTTCTCGCAGGGCGACCTCGGCTGATTGAAAAGCGAGAATGCGGTCGCGGGTATTGCCGGCGATCTTTTCCTGACGTGTGGCTACCTGCATGGAAGATACTGCCAGCAGGGTCAGAACGGTCAGCAGTACCATGGCAACGATTAATACAGCACCGCGTTGCTGCTTTATACTGCGTAGGCGTGTCGACTTCATATCAGCGCACCCGGTTGCGGATGGTAAAGACGTTTTTAATGGCAGCGCGATAGCGTCCATCGGTATTGTTTACATCCTGGCCATTGAAACGCAGTCGCTGTTCGGTGGCTGAGCCCGTCTGTCCGACCACATTTTCTTCTTGGCTGGCGACTAACAGTTCAATCCGCACGCTCTTCACATTGCCCCAGGCTGTAACGGAGGCGGCGTCGACATACGTGTCGACAGCCCCGGTATTGTTAGTGTCTTCACCGTAGGTAATCTGCATATTTTCTATGCCTTCTACCAATTCTGCAGGCGCCAATGCGCCGCCTTGCGAATCCTGCTTGCGGCGTTGCACATACAGTGCGTGAATTGGCTCGCCATCGCTGGTCGTTCTCCCGGTGTCGCGGATAAAGTAGTGAACGGTTTCGACCGCTACAAACTGGGCATCGCCACTGTAGGACTTTGACAAATGCGGCTGTGTGTTGCCATTTGTGGACACCGAATGAGAAATCGTGACGCTGCCGCCGGAGTCTTTAGACATGCTGGTGATGCGGAAGATGTCGCTGCTGACACAGTCAGTAATCATAACAATATCGCCCACATCAAACTTAAACGCATTGGCCCAGACTTGGATGTTGGCGTTAGATGCGTCCATGTTTTTTTCCAGCCGGGCGGAGTCTGCTGAAGCCAATCTTACGGTGATGGCGTCGGTGCCAGGCACTGCGTTGAATTGATTGGTGGCTCCGAGGTTGTCATAGCCAACAATCATTGTGTTTTCGTTGAGAATGTAGTCGTCAGGGGTGTCTACCGCCCAATTGTTTGGCGCTGCGGAGTCAATGGAGGCACAGCCGTGATAACCGGCCATTCGAATATCCTTGCCCATAAAGTGCATAGCATAGCGGCTGGAAGCCTGTATCTGTGCCAGCGCTTCTTGTACTCGATAGCTGGATCGTGTGGCGACAAAAACCTGCACCAGTGCCGCGGAGAGCACGAGTCCAAGTGTAATCGCAATCATGAGTTCAACAAGGCCAAAGCCGCTTTGTGTCTTTCTATACCTCATGGTCATAAGCGGCTCTCAAAGCGAAACTGGGCGAAGTCGTCGCTGTCTGCCTCACGGGTTTCATTGAGCCGCGATTCGTCCCACTGGACAACGACTACAGCTGTGTCTCCATTCACGGTGATAGAACCGGTGCCGGAGGGTAAGCGGGCGGCGAGCTCTTCCCGCCAGTCGCGCAAGTCTTGTGCGATGAAATCCGAGCTCTGTGGGGCTTTGTCGAACAGGGTAATGTTGTAGCGTCCGCCGACAGCCGCTGTGCGATTCGCTCGCATCCTGTCTAGCGCATCATAGGCTAGTAGGGTAGCGTGGGATCGAGTGTTAGCCACGTGGTTAAACTTTATCGCGTTGAGCTGAAGGGAAGCTGCGCCCAAGACGCCAAGGGCGGTGATAAATGTCGCCACCATGACTTCTATTAACGTTGCCCCCCTCTCAGCCTTCCGGTTTCTGGCTGGAGTTATTCTGTACATGCTCTTTCTCTGGCGCTCACATGACCAGTGTAGACCAAGCTTATGTCACGGTCCCACTTGCATTGTTTGCTGGTTCTGTAGGAAAGCATAAAACTTGTCCCAGCAACAGCGTCTAGAAAGCCTTCCGCCGTATATGTGAAGGCGGTGGTATTGTTTGATTCAGTCATTGTTGCCGCAGATTCGAACTTCGAGATTTCCATTATCTCTTCGCCAGCGTCGTAGGTGCCGTCCCCGTCCTCATCAGCCCAGACACGAAAGCCGTCGTGCCAGTCGGCGCCATTGCTAGCGCTGACGGTGACAGAAACGCCTCGGGTAATGGCCTCAGAGCGAGCCAGCTGCAGTCCGCTGAGCAGGCTGCGGTATTCCGTTGCCGAGCGTGAAGATTGCACAAACTCGAAAAAGTTAGGGCCAGCTGAGCCCAGTAGAATGGCGGCTATCGCGATGCCGGTGAGCAGTTCGACCAGGGTGAAGCCCTGAGTGTTTTTGCGTTGAGTGTTCATGTCTTACCCCCTGTTGTCGGTTTAAACCGACTTTGTGTTTGAAGCGGTGTGTCACTAATGTCGCACCGCGTGTAGTAATGGTAGGTATTGGGGCGCTTTTAAAACATTCGTAGATACGCGTACTCGGGGTTCGGAATTCGAGATAACAAGCCGCCATAAGTAAGTGAGCGCTAACTTCAGGGGTCGAAATACGGTGCCTGAGCCCCAAAAAAAAAAGCGCCACCCGAAGGTGGCGTGGAAGCATGCGCGTAATGCGCCAGGGATAACTGGCCAGTGGTTTAAAGGCAGCCACTGTCCTTAAGCGTGGTACGACCGGTGTATTTCACCTTGATCTCGTGGTTCCAGTTGCAGCCGGCTTCGGCTAAATAGTCGAAAGTAATAGCGGTGCGGGCAAAGCCGCGGGTGTCAAAACTGAATTCGGTACGCTCTGAGCGCTCTTTCAGGGAGGCGCCGGTGATCAGGGCTGGCAGGCGATAGAGCAATTCGTCTTCGCTCATGGCCTTATCGGCGTTGTGATCTACCCAAATTTGCATGCCCTGTGACCAATCGGCGTTGTGGGCGCTGACAATGACCTGTTTGCGCAGGGTAACCGCTTGCGAGCGCGCCAGGTTCAAGGCTCTGGCAATCTCTTCGGTTTCGGTGGTAGCACGGTTGTCGAGCACGATGGCGGTAACCTGAGGTACAACAGCGCCGAAAAGTACGCCTACAACGGCCAGGGCAATGATGCCGTTGATGAGTGAAAACCCTCGCTGATTAGTCGCTGTGCTGTTCATGTTTACTACCCCCGTAGTGAATTTTTTGTGTAATGCTTGTATGGGTTCCATGTTAGGACTACTACACAGTCTGGGTAATCCGGGAATCTACCTAAGTGCTTCA
>NZ_JBFJTH010000115.1:0-12509 GCF_041625495.1 Litorivivens sp.
AGCTAGAGGGGATGAACAATCGCATCAAGGTGATAAAACGGATGGCCTATGGGTATCGAGACAACAGCTACTTCTTTCTCAAGATCAGAGCAGCATTCCACCCTAATATGCGATGAACCAAAAAAAAGCCGCGACGGGCGCGGCTTTTAAAAAAACAGGCTATTTTACTTACTGTTTTCAATAATATAGTCGACTGTCGCCTCAATTTCGCCATCAGAGCAGCTCATACAGGTTCCCTTTGGCGGCATACCGTTAATGCCATTTATGGCGTTAGCGTAAACTTCACCAATGCCCTTACTCATGCGATCGGCCCAGGCGGCCTTATCACCAATCTTGGGGGCGCCACCTGCACCTGTAGTGTGACACGCCAGACAATAGGTGCTGTATATTTCTTCGCCGGATTTACCCACTCCGTCACTGGACGCAGAGGCGCTGCCACAGCTACTGTCACCTTCCAGACATACTTGCCCGGCCGGCTTGATACGCTCTTCCATTTCGGCGCGCTGTTGGTCGGTGAGCGCCCATACCGATGCACTAAAACCTGCCAGAAGCACAAAAATCGCCGCCAGATTAACACTCACTGCCTTTTTCACTAGTACCGTCCTCAATGATGTGGCGGGAATGGCGCCGCCTTGGGAAAACTGGACGCGAATTATAGCGGCTCCGCCTCCGGTAGGCCACCCGCAAATAGATGCCCGTCAGATCTCAGCACAACAGCCGCGATGACATCGACCCAACGCTCGCTATTACCCAGCAACTCAATATCACCGTCAAAAGACGCGAACACCCTTCCGGTAACCACATGCCATAAAATGAGAGGAAAGGAATTGTCATACGCCCGTCACAATTAGCGGTGAGAATAGCGCCCACAGAATTTCCAAAAGCCGGGAGAGATATTCCATGAACCGCATGATTGCATTGATAGCCCTGACTGTAGCCACCAGCGTAAGCGTCGCCGACGACGCTGTACGACAGATCGAAGAAGTGGTCGTAACAGGCGCCGTTAGAGCTAATGAAAACATTGAAATTGCCGCCATCGACCTGCCTGGCGATGCCGAGCTAATGGAATTACCGGTTATCAACCAGTAAAAAACGCTTTGACCGCACTGCGATTGATATAGGTTTTGACGGCTATTGCTATGTGTAGCGATAGCCGCGCAGGCAACCCTGGACGGGGGAGCGGCCAAAAGCACCTATCGCGGGGTTCTGGGAAACGTCAAATACACTGGTCTATCAGCCAAATTTCACTCAGGCGTTAGACTCACTGTTATCGCCCCTGGAATACCGCCGGGCGTTTGTCCATAAAGGCCTGCACAGCTTCCGTAGCATCCTCGGTGGCCAAGCAGATATTTTGGGTTTTCGCCTCTAATGCAATTGTCTCGGCATAAGTGAGGCTGCTTGCGCTGCGCAACAGCTGCTTCACTTCCCGCAACGCCACAGGGGCTCGCTGTGCCAGCTCAGCGGCCCACTTGTGCGATTCGTCCATCAAGCTGCCTGCCGGCACCAGCTTGTTGGCAATGCCTGCCTCTAGGCATTCGTGGGCGCTGAGACGACCGCCTTCGGCAATCAGTTGAAATGCCCTCTGGTAGCCTAGATGGCGCAGAAGCTGCCAACTGGCGCCGCCGTCGGGGACTAATGCGATATTGGTAAAGGCCATCAGCAAGCTACCGGTATCGGCCATCACCACCAGATCGCAGTTCATCGCAAAAGCCGCACCAATTCCAGCCATTACTCCCGGCACAGCCGCGATAATTGGCTTTTTGAGCTCGGCCATCGCAGCCAGTATGGGCGCATACTCCTTCATCAGCTGGTCTTCGACAGTTTTCTGCTCGCCCAGCCCTTCTGCCAAATCTGCACCGGAAGAGAAAGCCTTGCCGGTGGAGCCCAATATGACCGTGCGTACATCGGCATCTTCATCCACAGCCATTAAGGCTGACAGCAGCTCTTTGCGCATTTGCACTGTAAAGGCGTTCAGCGTTTCTGGTCGATTCAGCAGAATCGTTGCCACATGCCCATCAACAGAATACTGCAGGGTGTCATAACCAGACATGGCCAGCCTCCTAGCGGTCGATATAAGGCACAAAGTTTTCTGAAAAGATGTCGCGCCCGACGATCAGTTTCATCACCTCAGAAGTGCCGGCAAAAATGCGGGTAATACGTGCGTCGGTATACATCCGGGAAATGGGGTACTCGTCCATATAGCCTGCGCCGCCGTGCAGCTGCACGCCTTCATCCACCATTCGGCACAGCACTTCACTGGTATAGAGCTTGGCCTTGGCCGCATCTTCAGCGGTCAACTCGCCGGCGTTGTGCGCGGCGACACAGGCATCAACATGGGCTTGGGCCACATCTATTTCCGTGCGCAGCTCGGCCATCTTGAATTGGGTGTTCTGCATATAAGACAAGGGCTTACCAAACACCTTCCGCTCCATCACAAACTCCCGCGTTACCTCAAACGCCTTCTGCGCTGAGGCAATAAAACCGCAGGCGCCAATCAAACGCTCTTCTGCCAAACCTTGCATGAGATAGACAAAACCCAGGGTCGGGTCGCCCAGTACATTTTCTTTCGGCACTTTCACATCGTTAAAAAACAGTTCGGCGGTGTCTTGGGCTTTCATGCCCATTTTTTTCAGGTTGCGGCCTCGTTCAAAACCTTCCATTCCGCGCTCCACCAGAAACAGCCCCATGGCATGCGGATTGTTGTCCGGGTCTGTCTTGGCGGCCACGACCACAAGATCGGCATTGATACCGTTGCTGATATAGGTTTTGGCGCCGTTTAACAGCCAGTGATCACCCATATCTTTTGCGGTCGCGCGCATACCGGCAAGATCCGAACCCGCATCCGGCTCAGTCATGGCGACCGCCAGAATGCATTCCCCAGTCACACACTTGGGTAGAAAGCGAGCCTTCTGCTCGTCGCTACCAAAGCGCGACAAGTAAGGCCCTACCAATCGGCTGTGCAGCGTATTGGTCCAGTCACCAGCATATACATTGGCGGTTTCTTCAATAATGATTTGCTCAAATCGAAAATCATCATCCCCCATTCCACCGTACTGCTCCTCCGGCCAGATCATCAGAAAGCCCTGCTCCCCAGCTTTGGTAAAGGCTTCACGGTCAACAATTCCCTGTTCACGCCAGCGTTCAACGTGCGGGGCAATTTCCTTCTCAAGGAATTTCCGGTAAGCACCTCGAAACATGTTCTGCTCTTCGGTGAAGTTGCGCTTTAGCATATTCTTATCTCCGCATAGGCGTGCGCAGAACCGCCCAAAGGGCGGCTCGCGTGAATCGTCGTCGGTGTGATTTCAGACAAACAGCTCGTCGTTTTTGGCTTTGTCGAGCAGCAGTTGCGGCGGCGAGAAACGCTCACCATACTTTTTACTCAGCTCATTGCAGCGATCCACAAACTGTTTCAGCCCATAGGTATTGATGAACTGGAAGACCCCGCCGGTATGGGGTGGAAAGCCAATACCCATAATGGAGCCAATATTGGAATCGGGCACATTGTTCATTACGCCCTCTTCGAAACAGCGCAGTGATTCAACGATCTGCCGAAACAACAAACGGTCTTTGATATCCTGCTGAGGCAACTCAACCGACGCGTCGTAGAACCAGTTATTTACCTCCGGCCACAAATGCTTGGCCCCACCTTCCGGATACTGGTAATAGCCCCCACCGTGAGCCCGCCCACCGCGACCGTATTCGTCGATCATTTTCTTTGCCAGGCGGTAGCCTGCATTGGCGGAACCGATCTCTTGGCCCAGACGCTTGTCTAATTCGCGATTGGTTTCGTTGGCTTTTACCGTAAGCTGCTGACTTACTTCGTCCTGCACCGCCAAGGGTCCTACCGGCATACCAATGGCCTTACCAAGATTCTCAATCAAGGCCGGAGCTAGCCCTTCTTCCAGCAGCAATGCGCCTTCGTCGATATAGGTGCCAAACACACGTGAGGTAAAGAAACCACGGGAATCGTTTACGACGATGGGGGTTTTCTTGATTTGCTGTGCGTAGTCAAAGGCTCGGGCCAGTGTTTCATCTGAGGTTTTTTCGCCTACGATGATTTCCACCAGCGGCATCTTGTCCACAGGCGAGAAGAAGTGGATGCCAATAAAGTTTTCCGGCTTTTCGGACGGTTCAGCTAACAACGTTATCGGCAGGGTTGAGGTGTTAGAACCCCACACGCCGTTTTCGGCAAGCTGCGGCTCCAGCTCGCGTGTCATCTGATGCTTGAGATCCACATTTTCGAACACAGCCTCAATTATCAGGTCGCAACCCTTGAGGTCCTCCGCATTGGCCGTGGCCTTGATCAGAGCGAGAATGCCCGCCTTCTTGTCTTCGGTCATGCGACCTTTCGAAACCGCCTTATCCAACAGCTTTTCACTGTAAGCCTTGCCTTTATCTGCGGCATCCTGACTAATGTCTTTCAACACCACTTCAATACCAGCTTTGGCCGACACATAAGCAATGCCCTGCCCCATCATGCCCGCCCCCAGAATACCGACCTTTTTAACCGCGCTTTTAGCAATGCCCTTAGGCCGACTTCCGCCGCCATTAACCTGATTCATCTGCATAAAAAAGGTCATGAGGTTTTTCGCCTGAGGGGTAGTGACCAGCGCTGCCAAACCGCGGCTTTCAATGCGCATGGCAGTGTTAAAATCGACTCTCAGGGTATTGGCCACCACATCGAGGATGCGCGCCGGGGCGGGCACCAGCCCACGGGTTTTCTGCATCAGCATGGGGATGGCACCTTGCACCATTTGCGCCACCTTAGGGTTGCGCATATCGCCACCCGGAATTTTAAAGCCCTTCTGATGCCAGGGGTTACTGGCCTCGGGATTGGCCTTCACCCATGCTTTGGCTTTTGTGATCATGTCTTCAGGTGAGTCTGCCAATTCTTCGATCAGACCAGCAGCCTGCGCTTTGGACGCGTTAAATCGCGTGCCTTCCAGCAAGGGCATGATGGCCTTTTCGACACCGAGCTTGCTCACCAAGCGAACTATACCGCCGCCACCCGGTAGCAGACCCAAACTCACTTCTGGCAGGCCCACCTGCACTGCAGGCGTGTTCAGTGCCACACGGTGATGACAGGCCAGACAGATTTCATAGCCGCCACCAAGCGCAGCGCCGTTAATTGCGGCGACCACGGGTTTACCCAAAGTTTCAAGTCGCGCCAGCATGGCTTTGATGTCTTCGCACATGACGAAGAGTGCCTCTTCCTCGCCAGGCTGGGCCTTAAGCATATTCTTGATATCGCCACCGGCGAAGAATGTTTTCTTGGCAGAGGTGAGCACCACGCCGGCAATACTATCGCGCTCCTTTTCCAGGCGCTCGATCGTGGCGCTCATTAACTCAATGTACTCGTCGTTCATCGCATTCACCGGACCACTCATGTCCATGGTGATGGTTACGATACTGTCGCTGTCTTTTTCGTAGTGAAATTGTCCAGTCATTGTTCTGTCCTGCTATTCGGTTATGTCGTTTGCATCTAATCTGCAGTGCGTGGGACGGGGCAAGCCTCAAACTCGCTCGATAATGGTCGCAATCCCCATACCACCACCAACACACAGGGTGATCAGGCCATAGCGCAACCCACGGCGCTCCAGCGCGTCCAGGCAGGTACCGGTAAGCATGGCGCCCGTTGCACCCAGCGGATGGCCCATAGCAATAGCACCACCGTTTACATTGATCTTTTCAAAAGGAACGCCAGTGGCCTTCTGAAAGCGCATGGGTACCGAGGCGAATGCTTCATTAACTTCGAACAGGTCAATATCGTCAAGCGACATACCTGCACGCTCAAGCACTTTGAACGCAGCCGGTGCTGGCCCAGTCAGCATGATGGTGGGTTCGGTGCTGGTTACCGCCGTGGCCACAATACGGCCACGCGGGGTGAGTCCCAACTGCTTGCCTATTGTTTCGCTGCCGATCAACACCGCTGCGGCACCATCGACGATGCCGGAAGAGTTGCCAGCATGGTGTACGTGATTGATCTTTTCCACTTGAGGGTACTTGCTCAGGGCGATATCGTCGTAACCCAACGACCCCAGAAACTCGAAAGAAGGTTTCAGCCCCGCCAGGCTCTCAACGGTTGTTGCAGGCTTGATAAAGTCGTCTTTTTCTAGAATGACCAGGCCGTTGTCGTCACGCACCGGCATCACCGAGCGGTCAAAATATCCCGCCTCACGCGCCGCAGCAGCCTTACGCTGGGACTCTGCAGCAAAAGCATCGACGTCTGCGCGGCTGTAGCCATCAAGTGTTGCGATGAGGTCTGCGCCAATGCCCTGAGGAACAAACGCTGTGTCAATCGCCGTTGCTGGATCTTCGCCCCAGGCACCCCCGTTGACACCCATAGGTACCCGCGACATGCATTCCACGCCACCGGCAACCACCAGGTGTTCCCAGCCCGACGCAATTTTCTGGGCTGCGATGTTCACCGCCTCAAGACCGGAGGCGCAAAATCGATCCAGTTGCACGCCTGCCACGGATTCGTCCCAACCAGCCTTCAAAACCGCCGTTTTGGCTACGCAGGCACCCTGCTCACCTACCGGCACCACGCAGCCCATCACCACGTCATCAACCTTGGCGGTATCCAGCTCGTAGCGGTCCTTTAGGCCATTGAGCAAGCCAGCGAGCAAATCCACTGGTTTAACTTCGTGCAGTGTGCCGTCTTTCTTACCCTTACTGCGCGGTGTGCGAACCGCATCGAAAATGAAAGCGGAATGACTCATTGTATTCTCCGGTCAGTTAACTGGCCGTAGAATTACTCGTCAGCGTACAACTGCCAATGACGCGCAATGACAGCCGATTGACAGTTTGTTACAGATAGATTGGCTTGGGCGGACGCTGCACGGACCTGAGACTAGCGGACAAGTTGCACAAATACCGGCTCAGGCGGCGCGGCGGCGCAGCTCTTTCAGGGCCGATAGCTGGTCGTCAAAGCGAAGTTTATCGATTGGCTGGGGAAGCAGGAATCTGGCGCCGAGTTGCTGGGCAAACCGCTCATCGTCTTCGGCGGCATTTTCTGACAGGAAAATAAAGGGGATGCGACGCGGGTACCCTCGGCGCGCCGCAAGACGAAGCGTGCGCAAACCCGATGTCGCAGACTGGCTATCTGCCAACAAAACCAAGTTAGGCTCTGGGCTCGAAAGCGGATCGGTAAATTTGCCAACACGCTCCAAATAGTCCAGCAGCTCCTCACCGTCATTCACCCAGATTTCGCGAAATCCGGGAATGCGCTTTCCGAGCACGCGATTGATCACAACGATGTCGCTGAGACAGTCGGCGGTCATCAAAACCAGAAAGTTGCTGTCGATAGTGGAATACGTCAAAACCTGCGCCCTGGCGAGTTTTGCTCCCAGCCTCGCTATATTGATTTACCTCCGCCTATTACCGCTTCTTCAGCGGCTAAACACTATAGGTATTTTTCCGGATGGGGTATGGCACGCCATCAAGGCCGGCGAAGAATAGCCTGCCATACTGTGACCTATTAATTACAATTAGGCCCAACCGAACCATGCTATTTCTGAACAAGTGGGGTAGAATTCCAGCTCTTTTGTATAGATCGTGGCTGAAATGGCGGCCCGCGTAGGGAGAAGTTATGCTTGTTTTGAATAGAACGCCAGGGCAGGTATTCACCATCGGTGATGATATCAGCATTACCATTGTATCTGTGAATGGCAAAAACGTCCGCGTTGGTATCGAAGCACCACGTGAAGTCACCGTATTGCGCGCAGAACTGGAAAAGCGGGCCGACGATTCCAAACCCCGGGACTGATCCACGTCCCGCCCCCCTTTTACTCCGCGAAAAATATCTCGAGATTGGCTGTGATCGTGGGCTCCGCGCCCCAGTTTTCTTCTCGCGGATAAAATACCTCTGGCGAGAGCCCCAGGAAAACCCAGTCTTCGTAGAGTTGGAACTGCCAACTTAAGCCGTAAAACACACCGTTGAGGCGTGGCACGGGCTGGCTCGCACCAATACCGCCGATGCGATAATGCAGTGCCGAGCGCTCAGACAAGATGCGTGTCAGCGTATAGACATTGGCAAATTCGAATACATTCAACGGGTCTTTATACTCGGCCTCAACCCAAGCATTGAAGATATAGACCTCGCCAAAGGGCCGCGACATGGTAAATTCGGTAGATTCGCTCCAGCGCTCGTCGTCGTCAAAGTACTCAACCTGCTGTCGAAACTGACGATACCAACCTTCACCGTCCTCTTCGCCCCACTCGCGCTTGATCCTGAATTTCACATAAGGCACCAGCGACGAGCGCAAGCGCACGCCACCGCTAAACTTACGCTTCCACTTGCGCTCTTTGTCGTCAGGGAAGAATTCCAGACCGGAAACAGAATTGTCTTTTTCAATCCGCTCCCCCTTGGAAACCGAGCGAACTCGCTCCTCGGCATCACTATCTTCATCGGAGCTGAAAAACAGTTTGAGCTTGTGCTCAGTATTGGGTAGATCCACACGCACGCGCAGCTTGGCATCGCTGCCGATATCGCCTTCAGCTGCCCAAGTTTGTTTCAGCTCAAGACGCAGCTCACTGTGGTTTTCCGACTCATAAGAGGCACCGTCTGAAAAATAGTTATCCAGACCGCGCCACATTTTGACGTAGCCTTTAGAAATCCAGTCACGCTGAATTTCCATCTGCTGCAAGCTGCGCACTATAAGATTGGGCTGACTGCTTTCGGTCTTTTTCGTCTTATCTCGCTGAGGTGCACCAAAATCAATCTCATCGCTCTCGGTGACTGGCGTCAGCTCCATCGCATGTATCGCAGGCGGAGCCAGCATACACACTGTGCATAGCAGCACCCATACCAGCCCGGTCGCGGACGCATGATTTCCCCATGAACTAGACAATACTTTCCTGCCACCAGCTTTTTTTACCTACTATAGATGGTTATACAGCGCACCGCTATTGGTCAATCCTATCTAACGGCACAGCTCGCTGGAAACGACGGCAACCTAGTAAAGGGACCTGCTATAAGGAAGCGGTACGCCAGGCCTGCAGTAGAGAATCACGCTGCGCCTCGCTGACGGCGGCCTGCCCCAACCAGAGGCTCAACACAATGGCCGCGCCCTGAGGATCGCCACTCAGAGACCCAAGCGGCCGATCATTCAGAGCCAACGTCAAGCCCTGCGAAGGTAACCAGTACACGGCATACCTGTCTCCAGGCTTTACCCCTTCGAGCCAATCGCAGAACGTATCAATAGCGGCACGGTGCCGCGCCAGCACTTCTTCTGGCCAGTGTTCAACCAGCAGATCGCGAGACATTTTTTCAAACCGCTCAGCACTGACCGGCACACCATATTCTATGGTCAAATATTTCGCGTAATCGGCCTCGAGAATGGAGTCTGGCTTCACCTGTGCCGGATCAACATAGAGCGCCACATCTGTAATTCGCTTCCACAACAGCGAGTAGCGCGCTTGTGCCACCTTTGAAAGAGTCTGTTCGCCCACGGTTACTGTCTCACCGAATGGGGCAGCATGTATCGTCGCCGCCAATAGCACGCCACATAACCCTGTCAAAACTCTCAACATCGAACGCATACCGCTCTCCATTTTAACCTGCAGTTCATACGCAATTTCGCATGAAAAAGATTAAATTAGCACCACGAGGCATAGTAAGGAAGAAGGGAGCGTATGGACTATAACGTTTACGGCCACACCACCAATGCACCTACACGCCCCAAAAAAATGGCAATTGCACAGCGGCTTAGCGGCGAAATACACACCAAAGTCTTAGCTGACAAAGAGCAAATCAGAAGCCTTTAACGCATTGATTGAGGTGCCTATAAGAAAGATAAGAAAGCAACCGAGCGCACGCAGTCGCACAGACCAGGGTTGAGCCTGGAACCCTGCGCCCAGAGCCGCCATTTTCAGGCACTTTCGACCAAGTCATCCTCGATACTTGTGGTGCTATCGCCCGGCAACAGAGTGTCACGCATGGACTGCCAAGCCTCCTGCAAGCTCTTTAGATACCCATCCGGATCGGGCAGCGCTTCGCGACAGGCGTTAATACCCAGAGTCAACGACCCTCCCCATCGCGATATGCTGTGAGTCAAGGCTGAGCCCGGCAATAACGGCGCCAACGCAAAGCTCTGGAGCATTTCGGCACCTGCAAAATACAGGCTATGGTCACTACCATACACACCATTAATATACGTGTTGTGCGCCAGAGGTGCCCGTACACCCAGACGGACATAACCACTACCCCCAAGTTTCAGTAGAGCCGGCAATAGCAATTCACTCGAATCGTTCAGTAACGCAAGGTCTGCTGCCGGGTCGCGCGCCCGCGCCGCCATATTTTCCTGCTGCAGCCGTCGCAAACGTTCGAGAGGCCGCTCGCAATCGCTGTGCAGGGCGACGCGTACATTACCGGCAGCACCCTTTTTGCTTGGCTTGTGCAACTCACCGCTCAATCGTTGCGGCAGCGACGCTATCAAGCTCTGCACCGGCAGCTCTCCTTTGCGCAATAGGTAATTGCGCAGGCCACCTCCAATTAGCGTTAGCACCACGTCGGCAAGCGTACTCCCAGGCACCTGCCCGCGCATCTGCTCGCAATCATGCAGACTGATCGGCAGGTGGCAAACCACACGAAAGGTGCTGGGAGAACAATTGAACCGGGTAGCCGGGAGAGGTGGTAATTCAGGCATATCCAGCGCCGCCTTGCGCTGGCGCGAATAGCGCGCATAACTGCGCCGCACAATCGAACCACCCGACCACCAGCGACTGGCATGATTACGCAGCGCTGAGGTTAGCAACTGCCCATTGCCCGGACGAATCTCACGGGTACAGACACTGCTACCGCCCGCTACCGGCAAGGTGGCATCGAGCGAGTGCATGCGCATCATCATTTCATTAAGGGTGCCATTGTCGGCTATGGCCCGATGCACTCGCATGATAATGGCAAAACTCCCCTTAGGTATGCCTGAAAGGCTGTCCAGCCCATCAATCACAAAGGCTTGCCATAAGGGCCGGTCGCGATGCATTGGTGTTGCCTGTAACCGGGCAATCTGCAGATAAAACTGATGCCAGTTGCCCGGCTTGGGTAACGCTATCTGCTGTAAATGACAATCCACGTCAAAATCCGGATCTTCAATCCAGTAGGGGTGGTCGAGCCCCGCAGGCACAGACAGTAATCGCCGACGGAAAACGGGAAACCGGGCTATGCCATTCAAAAAGGCTTGCCGAATGACGGGGAAATCGGTTTTGTCACTGGCTCTATAAATGCCTACGGACGACACGACCAGCGGCATAACCGATTGTTCTATAGCAAGAAAACTGCTCTGGATTCCATTGAGCTGTTCCATCCTTGTGCCTCATAGTTTAGCGCGTTGAAACCCGCATCAGACGGGGAAAGGGGGAGTAAAAAGACACTATAGGACACAGAGAGAATCCGGCGCGAAGATAGCGCCAAAAATACCATTATTTACCTTCTTGGTAGCCGAGCTTGCTTTGCCTGCACCCACCAGCCCTGCCGTATTGCAGGGCGTCCGGCTCTAATGATGGCTACTGAAGATTCACTGGCCGGTAAACTGAGGTTTGCGCTTTTCCTTAAACGCTTTAGGGCCTTCACGCGCATCGCGGCTCATCATGACGGCACCCGCCTGCTCCATTTCCAGCTGGAAGGCATCAGCCCAAGGCAAGGTGTGAGATTCCAGCACCGTCTTCTTAATGGCTTGCAGGGCCAACGGTGCATTGTCTGCCACGCGCTCAGCCAGCGCCTCCACATGACTATGCAAAACAGCGGCCGGCACAACGTCTGAGATAAGACCAATCTGGCGCGCTGTATCGGCGGCTATCGGTTCAGCCGTCAACAACAGTTTCATGGCATGCGCATAAGGCAGCTGCCGAGCCAGACGCACCATGCTGCCGGCGCCTGGCACGATGCCTGATTTGGGCTCCGGCAACCCAAATACCGCGTGTTCAGCGGCAACACGGATATCCGTTGCCTGAAGAATCTCGCATCCTCCACCCAGCGCCCGACCATTGATCGCCGCAATGACCGGCTTGTAGAGCGGCTCGCCTTTAAGCATCACCTTATCCATGATCATCGGATCGGCCAGCAGTTTCTCCTCAATCTCGTTTTCCGGCTGACGTGCGCCGGTCCACAAGGGAATTACACCGCCCAGATCGCCACCACAACAGAAATCCTCTTCGCCACTCGCGGTCAATACAGCCACCCGAATGCTGTCGTTGTTGCGCACTTCGTCCCAGGCTTCGGCCAGGCGCACAAAAACCTCTGCATTCATGGTGTTCTTGGCCTGCGGCCTATTCAAGGTTATCCAGGCAAGGGGGCCTCGCTGTTCGAATAATACGGCGCTCATGCTACGTCTCTTGCTATCAATGCGTTTTAAATCAGTGAGTGGCTAGCGGCTTCATATCGCCTCTCGTACACGCTCTACCAGTCCGGCCAATGCCTCACCTTGCTCTTCTTGCACAAAATGCCCAGCGCCTGGAATGGTCATATGCCAATCATTGGCGGCGCCAGGAATACGCTCACGAAATACGTC
>NZ_JBFJTH010000116.1:0-12343 GCF_041625495.1 Litorivivens sp.
AAGCTTCCCGAAACCTATACAATTTGTCGAACATGGAATTTCTGCATCTTGATGTAAATTCCTCAGAGCTAAACCGCTTGATCGAAGAGCGGCAACCAGCAGCAATCTATCATCTCGGTCAGCAGTGTTCCGCGCCCTTTTCGATGCGGGACTGCGATAGTGCATTGTTGACATTGCGCAACAATGAAGAAGGAAATATGCGCTTGTTGTGGGCCGTGCGAGACTACGCGCCAGAATGCCACATCATTAAGCTCGGTACTTTTGGTGAGTATGCCAAGGCGGGTATCGACATTGCTGAGGGGTACTTTACCCCTGAATACAAAGGAAAAACGGCTACACAGCCGCTGCCTTATCCACGTCAGTCGGATGATATCTATCACGCATCCAAGATCAACGATACCAATTATATTGCTATTGCCTGTAAAAAGTGGGGGCTGCGGGTAACGGATATCATGCAGTCCACCGTGTTCGGTACGTGGACTGACGATATCGGTGACCATGCGGAGTTATACACGCGGGTTGACTACGATGAGTATTTTGGCACAGTCGCAAATCGCTTTATTGCGCAGGCGTTGATGGGGGTGCCGCTGTCTGTATACGGCACAGGACACCAGCGTACTGGATTGATGGCGTTGAACGACTCCGT
The DNA here is from genome assembly GCF_041625495.1 of Litorivivens sp. GTDB lineage: Bacteria > Pseudomonadota > Gammaproteobacteria > Pseudomonadales > Spongiibacteraceae > Litorivivens. Next base: position 647 of record NZ_JBFJTH010000116.1, read on the forward strand.
GACATCGCTGGCATCGTTGTGGGATGCGCGGCCAGAGGGAGGATGTCATCGGGTTATCAATCATGTGACCGAAAAATCCTTTTCGGTTAACGAGCTGGCCGAAGCTATAGCCGAAAGCGCATCGGCCGAAGGATTTCCGATTGATATCCAGCGCGGTAGTTACGATCCACGGCTTGAGCAAGATCAATCGAAACTGGAATACGAGATTGAAAGCGCCTATGTGGATGAGCATCTGTGCCAATCTGATATGCGAGAAGTAGTGCACAAAAGTTTTCAAATGCTTAAACCCTGGCGCGAGCGGATCAACCCGGAGCTGTTCGCTCCCGAAATTGGTTGGCGTGGCAAGGCGCGGGTCCGAGCGCCCGAGACGCCCGTCGTAGTGCCATTGAAAACGCAGGGCAATCGGCATGTTTCTGGGCGCTCCGTACAATCGGAAGCGGGTTGGGAGCAGTTCCGGCAGGCACATTTTCCCTACGACAACCTCAACCTGAATCCGGGTACTCTGGGCTCACCGTCCGAGCCCTGTCTGGAGGCCCAGCGTTCCTTTCAATCGCGGGAACTCCTTGCTCAGCCCCTGCAGCAATACGCCAAAGGCAGGGACATCTATTTGGAGGCTCGCAAGCAAGCCGAAGTATTATGGCCGGCGCCAGATCACGAATTGCAGTTGGCTGGTAGCGCGTCCCAATGTTCGAATCTGTTGGCTCTGGCCTTTGCCCGGCTGGTCGGAAAACTGAATCGGCCGCTACGCGTGCTGACAACGATTAATGAGCATGTGGGAGGTATTGGCGCCTTTGAGCGTTTGCCGGAATTCAGAGTGTGCTATCTCTCTGAAAAGGAAGTACGGGATATGGACGCTTATAAAGCCCTCGTTTCCGGGTTCCGCCCGGATATCGGATTTTTCTCTCACATTGCGTACGACTCCGGTCAAAGCTTGCCGGTGTCGCAGTGGATGGATCTAATGCGAGAGCTGCGTCCTAGTGCCTGCAATATTCTCGACGTTTCGCAGTCGTTGGGGCTGACGCAGCCGGTTTTTGACAATGCCGATGTCGTGTTTGGCAGCTGCCACAAATGGTTGTTTGGGCCGCGTGGCACAGGCTTATTGTGGACCAATGCCCGGTTTCGGCAATTGGTGGGCGGCCTGAACTGGTCGGGCGAGCCGCTAGCGAAAGGTGCCTCTGATCTCGGCTTTTGTCCGTCTGGTGGCCTGGACTTTTCGCTATACGCGGGGTTGCTGTCTTGTTTCCGCTTGCACGGGGATGTCGGTGAGCAGGCTGTGCGGCAACGTAGCGCTGATCTTGCCCTGTACTTCTGTGTGCGCTTAACCAATTTACTGAAAGGCCATGGCATACGCTTTCGGTTGCTTGAGCCAGTGGACGGTCAGTTGGGTGCGAATGGCATGTTTACGCTATCGTTTCTCAACTACGACCCTTACCCTTTATATAGCGCACTGAATGCGCGCAAGGTGCATTGCAAGTGCATTAAAGACCGCGGGCGGGACGGCCGTGAGCGTAGTTTGCTTCGCTTTGGTGTGCCGTACTACGAAACCGAGGCTAGACTCCAGTGGGGATTGGCTACAATAGAGGATTGTTTGCGGGCCGAGCTGGCTGCGGCGGCAGATTCGGGCTTGAGATACCTGGCCAAGAGTGGCGCCCGACCGGCACCACGCAGAGAGCTCGCGGCGCGGTTTAACTGAGGAGTCAGTTAAGCTCTGCTTTAATAAAGGCGCGACTTTTGATGCGGCCGCCGAGGCGGGCGCCGAGATCCAGCAGGCGCATTTGCCAACCATACTTTTTAACGAGTTGCTGATGAGCTTCTCGAACCGAGGCATCGTCGTCCAGCAGAGTTGCCGTAGCGGGAACAAATTCCCCCAGTGCTTTGCCACTGACGGTGCAGGGCGCCAATCTGGCATCAGAGAAATTACGCAGCCGCTTTACCTTTCCCGCATTACCGGCGGAAAACATATATACGGTCTTGCCCTGCTGGGCGAACCAAACGGGCGTGTCGACCATGCTGCCATCTTTTTTACGTGTGCCTAATAAAACGTACTGGTGTTTGTCGAGCTCGCTCATGATGCTGTTCCAGGGTGGAAAAACAGCGCCAGAGCGTATCACGGCCAACTAAAAAAATCCCCCGCTGGGCGGGGGAAATAGGTTGTGACCTGGGTCTCTACGGGGGAATCAAACAAGCAGGGCAATGCAGTAGATGAAGCCGGTCACCAAAATAGACATTACGCTGAATTTGGCTGTGCTTTCGGCGATATCAGCGGCGGTCACTTGGGTGTTGGTGTTCATGGTGGTGCTCCTTTACAGGGGTGGTCAAATGTTTTCTCAATGCTGCTCAGTCTACGCTCCTCTGCATTTATTTCGCTTACAGCCGGCGCGCTGTCGGGCGCGGTCTGAGGGTGTTTGTAACGGAAAATTCATACGAATAAGAAAGGTAAGTTTCAGATAAAACAAGGGCTTAGGTTGTTTGTGTCGCTGCCGTTAACTACGGTTAATCCGTTGGTAATGATGTCGGCTGAGTTAAATCGCTGTAATACAAGGCAATTCCAATAACTACGGCAGGTACCCATGGCAAAGTTCAACGCGACCTCCACAACAGCCGAGGTGTTACAGGGGAAAAATCTGACGGGGCAGACGGTGGTTGTGACCGGAGCTACTTCGGGTATCGGATTTGAGGCTGCGCGCAGTCTCGCAGCGGCCGGCGCAGACGTGATTATCACAGGCCGGAGTAAAGCCAAGTACACAACGGCTCTGGAGGCGCTGCAGACGGCGGTGCCGGGCGCACGATTCGACGCAATTGAACTGGAACTGAGTGATCTGTCGCAGGTACGCACAGCGGCGGCGCACCTGCAGACAAAAGCGCCGCGTATCGATCGGTTGATAAATAATGCGGGCATTATGGCCTGCCCTCTGTCGCGTACTGCCGAAGGATGCGAGTTGCAGTTTGGCACCAACCACATAGGACACTTTCTCTGGACCTGTCTTTTGGTGCCCGCGCTGCGTCAGTCCACAGCACCGCGCGTGGTCAATCTCAGTTCTGCCGGGCACAAATATGCGCCAGTGAATTTCGATGATCCGCATTTTGAAGCGCACGCCTACGATAAGTGGCAGGCCTATGGTCAGGCAAAAACAGCGAATATGCTCTTTTCCGTTGGGCTGACGGCCCGCGGAATTTTGGCCAATGCGGTGCATCCGGGCGCGATCATGACGAACCTTGGACGTCACATGACGCAAGAAGATATGGCCCAGTTTGGCTCTCAGGCACATGAGAGCGGCTTTGAATTTAAAACGGTTGAACAGGGTGCGGCTACTAGTGTGTGGGCGGCTACAGCGCCTGAACTGGAAGGGCGCGGCGGGCTCTATCTGGAGGATTGCGGTATTGGTGAGCCGGCCAGCGAGGCATCCCCGACCACCGGATATTTTTCATACGGTCTCGACGGGGATGCAGCAGAACGCCTGTGGGCTTTGAGTGAGGAAATTGTTGGCGAGCAATTTACGCTGGCTTGATGCGCAGTGTACGGGTATCGCTAACCGGCTCACGCTGCCCCAGCGTGGATTCGAGCTTTTTCAGCGCGACTTCCCCGGTATGGCGGTACCCCGTGAGTTTGCCTCCATAGATTGCCAGCGTGTGTGGACGTTCTTCGTTATCCATCACAAAACGGGTTTCTCGGCTGCGTCTGTTCATGGACTTTTCAGATTCAGGGAGCACCCTTAGGCCAGCGAAACTGTCGACAACCTGGTTGTCGGATTCTGGAAAGTAGTGTGCGAAGCTGCGCTGCAGATAGTCGATTTCTGCCTCGCTTGGCGTCACATTGTCGACGCTGCCCGTGTGCTCTGCTTCCGTCGTGCCGACCATGATGTTGTCGCGCCAAGGGGTTGCGAAAATCGGGCGGCCATCAATCGGAGACTGCAGGTAATAGATGCCCTTCGTCAGGTTGCCGGGAATGATGATATGACTGCCGCGTACCAGTGCGATATCAAGCGCTGTCAGGCTCGGATCGAGTCGGGTTTGCACCTCGTTGACCCATGGCCCGGCCGCGTTAACCACCACTTTCGCCTTGCAGTAGACGGGTTTCCCCTTAATGGTGAGTAATAGCTTGTAGCCGTCGGCCTCCCGCTGTCCCTTGATGAGTTCGGCAGGGCAATAGGCTTTTGCGCCGAGGTCCATCGCTGATTTGACTACCGCACGGGTCAACATGCGATCGTCGGTCTGGGCATCCCAGTACTGAAAAACGGATCGTAGATCCTGTATTTTCAGGTCGTCGAGATAGCGCCAGGCGCGCCGGTCAAGACGGTGAAATTCCGATGTGCGGGAAAACCTGGCCAGTATGCGATACAGCATCAGGCCGAGCTGTATTTGCCAGCCGGACCGGCGGCTGTTTTTATAGATTGGAATGTAAAATGGGATGGGGTTGACCAGCGTTGGTGCATTTCGTAGCAGCAGCTCGCGTTCTTCGAGATTTTCCCGTACCAGATTGAAGTTACCTGTTTCGAGGTAGCGCAACCCGCCGTGAATGAGTTTACTGGACGAGCTCGAAGTGGCGCCGCCCCAGGACGATCGCTCAAACAGGGTGACTTGATACCCGGCGGCCGCAGCGGCCTGAGCTACGCCCGCGCCTTGTATTCCTCCGCCTATGACAGCTACTTCAGTTTCCAGCATATTATTTTTCTAACAGCTCGCCTATGGCGAAAGTTTCGATTTTGGCTGCGCCTCGCCCCAGCCATGACCGAGCCAGGTCAGCGTTGTCTATTTCGTATAACACACAGGGATAAGGTGCGTCGTGAAGCGACGTGCCGGGAGGGACGAGACGGTAATCCAGAAAAACGCACTGCGCACTTGCCGGCATCATCCCTGTGTCGTTCAGGTCATTCCAGTTTTCTAGTACCGGCCCAACCCGCCAGCCCAATTCAGCGGCCTGATGGAGTATACCGTAATCAAAACTGATCAGTATCACTTGCGGCAGAATCTTTTGTAGCGAGCGCTCAAGCTCGTCTAACACGGTGGTGTTGGCGAAATGCTGCAGAATATCCTGTTTGATTTCCACATATAGGGTGACTTGCGGGTGTGCCGCGACCACTTCGGCGAGGCTTTCCAGGCTGGAAATCACGGTGTCAGTTTCATTGCTGCCCAGACGATGAGCGGCGGAGATCTTGATGGTAATGAGCTCGTTGAGGGTGAGTGCATACACTTCCCGTGAGTCACCGCACTTGCGAAACAGTGTGGGGTCGTGAAACACCACGGCGCGGCCGTCACCGCTGAATTGCACGTCAATTTCAACATGCCGGGCGCCTGCGGCAATGGCTTTTTCCACGGCGAGTATGGTGTTTTCGGGGTAGCGGCGTTGCCAGCCGCGATGGGCGACCAGCCGGTCAGCAGACAGCGCAATCATTGTGACAATCGTGCCTCCAGCGCCAGAACAACCTGCTCTACGGTGTAAGCGAACAGCTCAGTGTCGGGGGTGAGGTAAGGCAGTATGTCGGCAAAGGCGCTCTGCTGTGAACTGTCTAGTTGGCTGAGCAGATCGGAAACTTCCTGCTGAGTATTGGTGCTGCGCTTGCGGGCAAATCCCATCACCAGCGCGCCAATCAATTGATGCCCGACCCATTGTGAGGCGGTCGCCAGTTGTTGCCCGGTAAAGCCAGCGTCTTTGAGTGTCAGGATCAATGGGGCGTGAACTCGCAGCCAGCTCGGTGGAATATGGTCGCTCTGTGGCAGCAGCGATACAACTTGGGGGTAGGCTGAGAGATGCTCGTAACAACGCTGCAGCCACACGCGTACTCTGTCCTGCCACGGGTTTTGCGGATTGAGTTGTAAATCGATGCGCCCCATGACGCGCTCGGCAATACCGTCCATCAGATCGTCGCGATGCTGCACATGCGTATAGAGACTCATGGGTGCCGTGTTAAGGGCCTTCGCCACGCCGGTCATGGTGATTTTCTGGCCGGGAGAGCGCTCGATCAGTTTCAGTGCACAGCTCAGAATCTGGTCGCGAGACAATTTAGCAGGGCGGCCTCGGCTGCGTGCGGGAGTGGCTTTTGGCATGGATGGTTTGATTTTTCCTGATTGACGTATATGTTACGGTAAATAATTCAAATTCTTCGATGGGCGTTAATCTACCATGACTTCGACTGTTAGCGGGGCATTGCCACCGGCGGCTGCCTATCACCGTGTCCCAATTCGCCTGTTGAATCGTTGTCTGTACTTTGCCAACGCCGTCGGAATTGGACGAGTGCATTTTAGCGCAGACACCTTGATGGCGAAGGCGAGTGTTGAGACGGGGCTGGCCGACTTTGGTGATAAGCGGTTTCTAGAGCCATTTCATCTCATCTGCGACGGGCTAAACAACGAAGCCCGGCTTAACCCGGTGGGTGCGCGGCTTACCCAGATGTCGCTGATGCGCTTGCTGCGCCATCGGTTGTGGGCCGAAGACCTGATATCGCGACATCCGGAAATACTGGCGCGGGAGATCCGTGCGCCGCTGGTCATAGTTGGTCTGGCCCGCTCTGGAACAACTCGCCTGCACCGTCTACTGGCGGCCGATCCGGGGTTTTTGCATCTCAAGGCCTGGGAATCGGTTAACCCTGTCCCGGGCCCGGCGTCTTTTCGCGCCCGCGCGTCAGGGCAAAAGGATCCGCGCATAACGGCGACAGAGCAGGGGCTAAAGGCGGTGCTGTATATGAGCCCTCAGATTGCGTCAGTACACCCGCTGGGTGCCTTTGAGGTCGAAGAGGAGGTGGGGCTGTTACAACACGCATTCTCCAGTCAGTTGTTCGAAGTGATTACCCACTTACCCAGTTTTGCTCGCTACCTCATGCAGACTGACCAGACTTATGCCTACGAGTACATGGTGCGCCTGATGAAAATAATCAGTTGGTGGCGCGGCGATGACGACCGTCCCTGGGTTCTGAAAACGCCCCAGCATATGCAGGACCTGGATGCTTTGCTATCCGTTTTTCCCGATGCGCGCCTGGTGTGCTCCCATCGAGATCCGATAAAGGTGGTGGGGTCAGCGTGTTCGATGGCTTGGAACTCTTTGGTGCGCGATACGGATACTGTTGATCCACACGGAGTTGGTCAGGAGTGGTTGAACAAAACCGATGCCATGGTGCGGAAAACCCAGAAGGTCAGGGCCTCTGTGCCAGCTGAACAGCAGATCGACGTGCTTTATCAGGACATCAATGCCGATTGGCGCGCTGTTATTGAGCAAATTTACGAATATTTCGGGCTGCCGTTGAGTGATCAAGCCCTGACCGGTATGCAAGACTGGCTGGACCGAAATGCCCGGCACAAGCACGGCGCACATAACTACCGACTGGCCGATTTTGGTCTGGACGAGGGGCAAGTGGATCAGCGATTGCTGTATTACCGGAAAAGATTCAATATTCCCTACGAGCGCAAGAACCCCCACTTGGCGAGTGGGGCTTCCGTCTAGGTGCGCGGGGTTTTAAAGCAGCGTTAGTCTGCCAGCTTGAAAAACATTCGATGACGTCCGGTGTCGATGGACTCAATTTTTACGGTGAGTTCCTGGTCTAGCTGGAAGTTCTTCTCGTCATTGTAGAGTCGCAAGGTAATCGGGTCGAAGCTGAGTTTGCCCTCAATGCCGCGCACATCCACAAAGCCCTCTACGCCGATATCGTCAAGGCGCACGGTAAAGCCGCCACCTGCCACCTGTACGATATGTGCGGCAAAGGCTTCGTCTTTGTGTGCATCCATGTACTGACACTTAAGCATCTGTTCGGTTTGATAGCTGGCCTGTCGATTGCGCTGCAGCAGGGCCTGTTGCTCTTCCACCCATTCGCTGGCCAAGGCCGGAAGGCTTTGCTCACAGAGCTTAGCGTGGAGGCAGCGCTGCACCATGTAATCCATACTTTTGCGCAGGGGAGAGGTGCAGTTTGTATAACAGGAAAAGCCGAGCCCATGGTGTGGCTTAGCCTGCAGGCTCCACTCGGCGCGCTCCAGCATGCGGCTGATAATGCTTCGCAGTGGGCGTTCAGCGGTGTTGCCGATCAATTTGTGTTGCAGTTCGATATAGGCCTTTAGCTCGGTAAAGGGCAGCTCGCTCAGCTCACTGGCATATTCAGTGAGCAGGCTTTTTACATTGGCCACTCTGTCTTCGCGTACGCCGCGGTGGGCCATGAACAGCGCCTGGTCGTCGCGCAGGTATTCGGCAGCGCAGCGGTTGGTGATAAGCATGCACTCTTCCACTAGGCGGTGAGCGTCATTGCGTTCCACCTTGCGGATATGGTCGATCTTGCCGCTTTCGTTAAGAATCAGCCTGAAATCCGGACGGTCGTCCATTACCAGGTGTTTCTCGCGGCGGCGGCTAAGCAGGGTGTCCAATACCTGCTTCAGTGGGTTTAGTGCGGGGTGTTCAAGTTGCTGGTCACCGCGCAAATGAGCGGCGACTTCTGAATAGTTCAGCTTGGCCGTGGAGCGCACGGTTGCCTGTACAAACTCGAAACGGCTGATTTCACCCTGCGAGTCTGTTTCGATGTCACAGACAATCGCCGGTCGAATGGCATCGGGCAGCAGAGAACAGCGTTCCTGGGTTATTACCTCGGGCAGCATTGGCAGTACCCGCCCTGGCATATACACCGAGCTGTTGCGGTGCATTGCGGCCTTTTCCAGCGGGCTGTCCGGTGCTATCAGTGCAGAGGGGTCCGCGATGGCGACCATCAGGCGCCAGCCACTATTGGTGCACTCGGCAAATAATGCATCGTCCAGATCGCGAGATTCCGGCGAATCGATGGTGACAAACGGGATGTGAGTCAGGTCCTGGCGTTGTGCGGCGTACTGGTCTTCCACCAGCCCCTCCATCTCGTCATCGCGCCACTCACTGGCCAGATTGAATTTCTTGATGGTCAGGGCTGCTTCAATACCGGGCTGATCGGCAGCGCCGATATTGTCGATGATTTCCACCAGCGACTTGCCGTCACGAATGGGATGGCGCTTCACCCGACATTCAATGATGTCGCCGGGTTGGGCTTTTTTGCGTTCCGAGGGTGGAATAAACAGCAAACGATTGAAGAACAGGATATCGGGTTCGACAAAATGGGCTTTGCCGCGGGTCACGTAGCGTCCCACAAAGGTGTCCAGTGGGCTGTCCAGCAGCTTTTCGATCTCGCCGGCCAGCTTGCCGTCTTTTTGGGTCTGAATGGCAATTCGAACCCGATCGCCCGGAAACACTTTCTGCATTTCCGGGGGAGGGAGAAAGATGTCGCGTTTGTCTTCAAGGCGAACAAAGCCGAAGCGCCCCTGGCTGCCGCGCACCAGGCCTTCTACCCGCTCGACGGAGTCGTGAATTTCTCTTTTGAGTTGCTTGAGTTGTTGCAGGGAGTCCTGATTGAGCATGTGTGCGGCGGTACCAAAAGCTGTTGCGGGAAGGGCGTAAGCCTAGCGGATATCGCCGGGGAAGTCAGGTGGTATTTGGGCTGGGGCCCAAACCCACCTGCAGGCGGCGCCTAGAATCCCTCAACCTGGTGAATCTGTTTCCACAGAAGGCCGGGGGCGAAGCGACGGATCAGCGCGCCGATGCGTGAATCGCGGTTGGGGAACACCCAGAATTTGCCTTTCTCCAAGTGTATGTCAATGGCGTCGAGCACGTCTTGCGGATCGAGCATGGTACCCTGGTCCAGCATTTTAGGCCAAGCGGTGGCCTTGCCCTGCTCCAGCAGTGGTGTGTTGGTCGTGGGGGGGCATACACAGGCGAACCGCACGCCGCTATTCAGGTGCTCGTGGTACAGAACTTCCGTAAAGAATGCCACGGCGGCCTTGGTGGCAGAATAGCCTCCGGTGAGCATGGTGGGCAGAATGCCCGCCATGGAGGCGAAGCTTATAAAGTCGCCCTGACCACGGGCAATCATGCCGGGTAATACGGCTTTGGTGATATTCACTAGGCCACCGTAATTGATGTCCATCATCTTTTTCATGACAGCCGCATCCTGCTCCAGCAGTTTGCCAAAGGGCATGATGGCCGCGCAGTTGTAGAGACGGTCGATTGGCCCCAAGGTACTTTCCACCTCAGCGACCGCTTTGCTGACGGCCTCGCCATCGGTAATGTCTACCACCCAGTGATGAATGCCCGCATGCCCGGTGGCAGTTTCCGCCAGCCCGTCGGCGCTAATGTCGAAGATCGCCACGTCTTTGCCTTCGGCAGCCAGATTGCGGGCTGCCAATCGGCCCATGCCGCTGCCACCGCCTGTGATGAGTGCTACTTTGCCGTGAAATGCCACGGTACCCTCCTAGTGTGAGTAAGTGTGAGTGTGTTGTTTTTGTTGTTATGGCACTGGTTTTTTTTAATGAGACCGGATTAAAGTGTAATTGGCAGCCCCCGCACCGACAAGAACATTTGACAGGGTGCCCTCGGGGTTCTAATAATCAAGACATGGTTGTCATGGAATAATCATTTGCTAGCGGTATATTTGCCATACACCACATTCCGGGCTTTTGCGCCCACCCCGCCTATCAGTTTGCCCCTGTACCTCCCTCGTATGCGCTTGTTTCAAGCGCCGTTGTTTCCCACTGTGAGAGCGCCCTATGGAAAAACTGTTTGTACTGGATACCAACGTTCTGCTTCACGACCCCATGGCCCTGAACGCGTTTCAGGAACACCGTGTGGTCATTCCCATGACAGTGCTCGAAGAGCTCGATGCGATCAAAGATAGGCGTGACAAGGACGTCAGCCGCGAAGCGCGCATTGCCATTCAGGCCATCGACAAAATCATGTTTAATGCCTCGCCGGCCGAAATTCAGGCGGGGGTGGAGATTCCGACGGCGCGGGAGGATGGCCGCTGCGGCACGCTGTCGATTTTTGCGGATCAACTGATCAGCCACGATAGCGATGCTCCTTACCTCGATGGCTCGGTGCACCAGACCAACGACAATCGCATTATCAACGTAGCGATGCACCTCCAGGCCACTCGGCCTGAGGCCTATGTGTGTCTGGTGACCAAAGACATCAATATGAGGCTGAAGGCAAAAGGCTCGGGCTTGGCCAATGTGGAAGACTATCGCCGCGACCGTGTGCTCGACGATATCGAATACATGGCCAAAGGCTATGAGCAGATCAGTGGCGATTTCTGGGCGGGGGTTGAGGAAGTGGAAACCGTTCGCGACGGCGCCCAGACCCTGCATACTATCGACCGCGCGCGGCACCCGTCGGCTCACCTGAATCAATTTCTGCTCGATGAGCACGACTTTGTCGGCTACGTGCGCAATGTCAGCGAGAACAGGTTGCAGGTGCTGGATTTAAGCCGTGAGCAGTTGATGCATCAGCGCCTGTGGGGGCTCAAGCCGCGCAATATGGAGCAGGCCATGGCCTTCTTCCTGGTGCAGCAGCCGCATATCGATATGAATGTGCTCACCGGCCCGGCAGGCTCGGGTAAAACCTTGATAGCGCTGGCCTATGGCCTGCACGCGATTCTGGAAGAGCGACGTTATGACAAGCTGATTGTGGCGCGTTCCACCCCGCCGATTGCCGAGGATATCGGCTTTCTGCCGGGCACTGAAGAAGAGAAGATGGCGCCCTGGCTGGCGGCCTTCGACGATAACCTGGAAGTGCTGCACGGCAACGATGAATCTCCGTTCAGCAGTATTGAATACGTGAAAGACAAGGCCAATATTCAGTTCAAATCACTGAACTTCATGCGTGGCCGATCCTTCAACAATGCCTATATCGTTATTGATGAGGCGCAG
>NZ_JBFJTH010000117.1:0-12206 GCF_041625495.1 Litorivivens sp.
GCATCAGCGCGATATCAATAGCGCCAGAAACATTCTCGCGCTGGGACTCCAGCGTCTTGCGGAAGGAAAGGTACCGGCTTAGGCCGCCCTGGGACCAAAGCTGTAATGGCTTTTGGGAATCTCGGAGAGCTTTAGCTCCCGAGAGGATGTCAAATTCTGTTTGTTTCGACATGTGTGGAAACGCGTGTCCATGGAAATACTAACCTATTGATATTATAATGGTTTTTTGGAGTCTATTTTCCCATGCCCCGAAGAATATGGTGGCATACCGAAAAACCGCTATCTCTGGATTAGGGTCACGTCTCGCGCGACTACAGGGATGGTTACACTAGGTAAAAGGCTTTTCCCGATTTGCAAGTTTGCAAATTGCGCAAAGCAAACCGGGCAGCTAGAAGGCGATCGCGCTTGTCTAAAACAATGTTTTACATAAGCAGAAAGTCGAAAGACAATCCGCGTCTAGTCGCTACGAAGTACCAACTGTGCTCTGCAATGTGATTAATACAGTTACCACCTAAATTTTGAGGTTTGTTTATGCGTTTCCAGTTTCCGATCATCATCATTGATGAAGATTTCCGGTCCGAGAACACCTCCGGTCTTGGTATCCGCTCATTGGTCAAGCCCATTGAAGATCAAGGGATGGAAGTACTGGGCGTTACCAGCTACGGTGACCTGACTTCGTTTGTTCAGCAACAAGCAAGGGCATCCTGCTTTATTCTCAGTATTGATGATGAGGAATTCAGTGAGGAGCACGCCGAAAGCACACTGCAACAATTACGCGACTTCGTGGCCGAATTGCGTCATCGAAACCCTGATATTCCGATTTTTCTCTACGGCGAGACTCGTACTTCCCAGCACATCCCCAACGACATATTGAGAGAGCTACACGGCTTTATTCATATGTTTGAGGATACGCCGGAGTTTATTGCGCGCTATGTCGTTCGCGAAGCTCGTGCCTATATGGACAATTTGGCCCCACCCTTTTTCCGTGCCCTAGTAGATTATGCCGCGGATGGCTCCTACTCCTGGCATTGCCCCGGACACTCAGGCGGCGTTGCCTTCCTGAAAAGTCCGGTGGGTCATATGTTTCACCAGTTTTTTGGTGAAAACATGCTGCGCGCAGATGTGTGTAATGCGGTCGATGAGCTGGGTCAGCTGCTGGATCACACCGGGCCGGTGGCCGCCAGTGAGCGCAATGCGGCTCGCATTTTTCATGCCGATCACCTGTTCTTTGTCACCAACGGCACATCCACATCCAACAAGATTGTCTGGAACTCCACGGTAGCCGCGGGGGATATTGTTGTCGTTGACCGCAACTGCCATAAATCGATCCTGCATTCGATCATCATGACCGGCGCCATCCCCATCTTCCTTATGCCAACGCGCAATAACTTCGGTATTATCGGTCCCATTCCGAAAAGTGAATTCAACTGGGAAAATATCCAGAAAAAGATAGCGAAAAATCCGTTTGTCACTGACCAGAATGCAAAGCCGCGGGTACTGACTATTACGCAAAGCACCTATGACGGTGTGCTTTACAACGTTGAGGAAATCAAGGAAGAGCTGGACGGCAAAATCGATACCCTGCACTTCGATGAAGCCTGGCTGCCCCACGCCGCCTTCCACGATTTCTACGGTGACTATCACGCCATTGGTGAAGACCGGAAGCGCTGCGACGAGTCCATGGTTTTCGCGACTCAGAGCACCCACAAATTGCTCGCCGGTATTTCGCAGGCCTCCCAGATTCTGGTGCAGGACTCCAGTAACCGCAAACTGGATAAAGACCTATTCAACGAAGCGTATTTGATGCACACCTCCACATCGCCCCAGTACTCGATTATCGCGTCCTGTGATGTCGCAGCCGCCATGATGGAACCGCCGGGCGGCACAGCCTTGGTAGAGGAATCGATTGCTGAGGCGATGGAATTCAGGCGCGCCATGCGCAAGGTCGACGACGAATGGGGGGCTGACTGGTGGTTTAAGGTGTGGGGCCCAGATTACCTTGCTGAAGAAGGCATGGGCCCACAGGAAAATTGGATGTTAAAACCCAATGATCGCTGGCATGGCTTCGGCAATCTGGCGGATGGATTCAATATGCTGGATCCCATCAAAGCGACCATCATCAATCCGGGGCTCGACGTGGATGGTGACTTTGCCGAGCATGGCATCCCGGCAGGCATTCTCACCAAGTACTTGAGTGAACACGGCATCATCGTTGAAAAGTGTGGCCTGTATTCCTTCTTTATCATGTTCACCATTGGTATCACCAAAGGTCGCTGGAACACGCTGGTCACGGAACTGCAGCAGTTCAAGGATTGCTACGACAAAAATACCCGTTTGTGGCGATGCATGCCGGAGTTTATCGCAAAGCATCCTCGGTACGAAGCCATGGGATTACGCGACCTGTGCGATCAAATCCACGGCGTATATGCCCAATTTGATGTCGCTCGTCTGACAACAGAAATGTATCTCAGTGACCTGACCCCAGCCATGCGCCCTTCCGATGCCTGGGCGAAAATGGCTCACCGTGATATTGAGCGCGTGCCGATAGATGAGCTCGAAGATCGCATAACAGCAATGTTAGTTACGCCTTATCCTCCAGGCATACCTTTGCTTATTCCAGGAGAACGTTTCAATAAAACGATCGTAGAATACCTACGATTTGCGCGAACATTTAATGAGCAATTCCCTGGCTTTGAGACTGACATTCATGGCTTAGTAAAAGAATCCCGTGATGGCAAGGTTGAGTACTATATAGACTGCGTGCGCGACTAACGTTATGTGTTTATAGCCGCCGGACTTAGCACCATAAACCAGGATGCTGGGCTGGAATCTGTAATCCTTGCGAAGGGTGTCAGATTCCAGTCGTAAGTTTTTCTGTCTGAAAGACAGGTAAAAATTAGTATTTTTCACCCTCCAGTGCTTTATTCCAGGATTGATGCCAATGCTGCACCACGGGTTCGTTACGACCTACAATGACAGTCGGTAGCCCCGCCGAAAGACCTTTCTGACAAGCTTCGGCCGCAGGAAGATCCTCTTCCTCAAACAATTTCCCCCCAAATTCAAATGCCTCGCGACAAGCCTCGAAATTGCCTTTGTCGCGCGCAACACCTGAGTAATAGACCACTGATTCACCCGGCAGCAGCCCGGGTTCCACTCGTATCATTTCGGCATCACCCGAGTTCACCACGATTACTGTGGCGGGGAAAATCGTGTGATTCATCGCCCCGGGAAAGGCATCCGGCCACTGAGCAGCATCAATCTTTGCGAGCTTTTCAATACCGCGAAATGCAAAGGCCCAGCGTGTGTGTTGCCCAAAAGTGTCGACTACCGCCCGGTCATACATCAGCGGCGCCAGTGAGCTGCGGTGCACAGACGCAAAGTGGTACGCCTCATGACTTAGCCCGGCAACCAGTTTCCAGTTCGCTGCCGCTTCATAGCGGTGCCGCCCGACGGACATCGCGTCTGTAAAATCAAAGCCCGCAAGCGCAGCGTCAATACCACTCAGCGCGTTTTCCAACTTCTGCTGGGGTACTGTTGTCTGGGCACCCACAATGATCAATCCACACATTTCTGCGACCGGCAGCGCTATCAAATTACTGTCGTGTTCCATGTCAGTAAACGCAGCAGCTTCCCGGCGACCTGCGAGACTTCCGTCGAGGTCGTAGCTCCAGCCATGAAACGGGCAAGTGAGACGCCGAGCTTCGCCGCACCCCGCCGCCACTGGAGCACCGCGGTGCTTACAAACATTAAGGAATGCCCGGACTTTGCCGTCGGCAGCACGCGTTAATAGGACAGGGACGTCTAGTATGGTGGTAGTCATATAGCTACCTCGTTGAGCTATTTCGCCTGAAAACGCGACGACTTGCGGCATCTCCATAAAGAGTTTCTGGCGTTCGCGCTGAAAGCGTGCTGTATCAATAAATTCGCTGCTTGGAATCTCTATCGAGTGGGGTGCAAGGTCGGTTGTGCCGTCTGCTAGATGTTGTAACATGCGGTCTATGATTCGGTGGTTTTCTGTGGGTGTCATGCAAACTCCTTAGGACTGCCCGCTTGAGCGCAGTTGAACTATCCTCAAGGATAAAAGACGCGTATCTATTCAGGTACTCCAGTTTTTGGGTCTCAGCTCGTCGGTAACTAGCTGTTTTTAATAGATAATAATTTTAATCCCGCGAGGAACTCCGGTTTATGGCCGCTAATACTGCGACACCTGCCGAACCCCGCCGTCGGCCTAAGCAATCGCGCTCGCGGGCGCTGGTCAAAGCTATACGCGAAGCTGGATGTGCCATCCTCGAGGAAGAGGGCGCCGCTGCGTTGACTACGAACCGCATTGCTGAACGTGCTGGGGTTGGGATCGCCTCGGTTTATCGTTACTACCCCAACAAACAGGCAATCCTTGCCGATGTATTCGACGAGAAAGTGAACGTAATCGACGCGTATTACCGTCAACTCATCAAAGAGCGAAAGTTGGGTTCGTTCCCCCTGCGCGACGAAATTCGACACCTCATTGAAACCCCAGTGCAACTCTCACTACAGCTCATACACCTGCACCGTGACTTTTACCGGCACCACTACAGCGATTTTGAAATCAGTTATCGTACTGCGCCTGACGGCGCGCAGAATTGGGTCGAATGGGGAGAAAACTGGTGGCAGAGTGTGCTGGAGAGGCGGCGCGACGAGCTCCGAGTTTCTGAACCTAAACTTGGCGCCAGGATTATGCTGATGGCTGTGCGGGGCGCTATTGATGCTGCCATAGACAGAGAGCCAGCCTTACTGGAAGAGCGCGAATTTGTTGAGGGGTTAGTCGATTTGGCCTGCCGCTACCTGCTGCATGACGGATCTCCTTCGATAACGGGCCAGGGCGATAACTGAGACGAGTAGCTGCGAAACCCGCTATTTACTAAGGTAGGTGTCTCGGCGGAAATGACAACAGTCGAATCGGCAACGGGCTTGTCTGATGATGAGTGGCAGCGTATGGATTTCAGTTCTCATGCAGAATCCCCTTCGCCATGCGCAGGGGAGCTGTCAACGATTGGCATCTCCCATAAATAGGGTAAAATGCTGCTCAGCAACTTCCTACAGGAGTAAGTGTCATCGGACGCGCATATCAAAACCGTAAAGACTCAATGGCGAAAACCTCTGATGCTAAAGCGCGGGTTTACAGCCGCTATGCTCGGGAAATCTACGTTTGCGTTAAATCCGGTGGCTGTGACCCTACAGGCAACCTGACCCTGCGCGGGCTCATCGAGCGCGCCAAGCGCGATCAGGTTCCGACGCACGTTATCGACAATGCCATCAAGAAGGCCCAGGGCGGTGCTGGTGAGGACTACTCGCCTGCTCGCTATGAAGGCTTTGGCCCTGGTGGCTGTATGGTGATTATTGAATGCCTGACCGACAATCCCAATCGAACTTTTGGCGATGTGCGACTTTGCTTTACCAAAACCGACTGCAAAATTGGCACTCAAGGCACCACCAGCCACAGCTTTGACCATTCGGCGATTTTCGTATTCCCGCATGACGACGAAGAAGCTGTGATGGAATGCCTGCTAGAGGCGGAGGTTGACCTAACCGATATTGAGGCGGATGGGGGCTCTCTTAGTGTGTTTGTACCACATACAGAGTACTTCAAAACCAAAACAGCGTTGCTGGAAGGCTTTCCCGATATTGAGTTTGAAGTAGACGAGATTCAGTTCATTCCCAAGGGCTCCACCCCGATCAGCGAAGAGCATCGTGAGCAGTTTGATAAGTTTATGAATATGCTTGATGACCTTGATGATGTTCAACGCGTGTATCACGACGCTGTTCTATAGCAAATTCGACTCATACCATTAAAGTTAAGGGGCCAGAGAATGGCCCCCGTTATTAACGGTATGTCCTGTACCCGAGAATAAAAACCAGAACGTATATTGCTAGAGTGTTCTTACCTTACTTCGATTTAGCAGTAGCAAGATGCTTCAGCGTTAACAGTATGGCGTCCGCTTGGATCTGAACAAGTTTGCTCAACGCAACAGGCTCCAATGTTGCCTCCTCTTCAAAGTGCATGATTGCCTTGTCGAGAAAAACACTCGCATCGGTGCCAGCTGCGAGGAGTTCCTCTGATTCGACATGCTGCACCAGGTCATGGCTGAGTCGTCGCATTAATCCGGCCGGACGCATTGCTGCCAGTGTGAGTTGAGACCTGAGCGCATAAATGTGTGTTGGCAATGGCGTCGCTGGGTCAACCGCGCCCGCTGCCATCGTGAGTTCGGCCGCAAATCCATCAGCATTCACGTGCCATTCTTTAAGCGCCTCGAAAATTTCACGCTGGTCTTGAGTTTCTATATAAGGTTCAAATGAAGGAGCGTGGGTTTTCAGCAGCGCCGTCAGTTCACTGAACAGCGCTAGCTGGAATTCCAGGACATCGCCCAGTGTTTTGCCAGATGGCGATGTGTCGAGTAATCGTGCGTCATGCCAAAGGGGTACTTCGGTGGTTAGTGAGAATGTATCAAATTGCTTTTTGGCGTAATGCGCACCGGAGTTGCCGGCAGACCAGCCGATTGGACCCTCGCCGCCAATCATGGCGTTTATATTAGGAAAGGCGAATACACCGGCGGCAAACGGTTGTGCTTGTGCACCGGGATCGCCGACCGGATTTACACCCAAGCCAGAGTTAGCGGCAATGTCACTCAAAGCTTGACTGAGTTCGGCGTGGTTGTCGCTCACAATGTGAAATACCCCGCCGTGGTCTGCGTGATGGAGCGAGGACTGAAAATCAGGTTTCACCAAATCTAGTGCTTTTTGCCAGGCGAGATTTTCTGGGGTCGATTGGGTGAACGTGTAATCGTCGGTGTTTAGGGGGAAGGTGTACTCTGGCTGCCGCGCCAGCGCGGGACGGAAGTGGTTTTCCATGTAACTTCGTAAAGTAAGCGGTTGAGTGCACCACGCTTCATTTAAGCGCAGCCCCTCCGGGTCAATGGCTTTTATGAAGTGCCATTGGATATCCAGCTGCTGTAACGTTTTGTCGTTCAGGATCTTATCAATCAGATACTCGACGGTCAGCGCTCCCACGGGTTCGTTAGGGTGTGGCACGCCCAGTATCAGCGCCGAGCGAGCGCCCTGCCCTATGCTGATCATTCTAATGTCGCGCCCGCTGCGACTTTTCCCAATAACTTGAATTGTTACATTCGGTAGTTTCTTAGCCTGAAGTTCATCTGTGCGATGCTCGAGGGCCTCTATAGTGGGAAAAGTCAGTGCTTCGCTCATGGTTGTTGTCCTGTGTCGAAATATCAAAGGCCGGCTTTTCAGCACGGTGTAATTATGTGTGACATTGCTTTAAGCATGTCATTTTTCTGGGTATGCGGATCGTCTAATCCCACGTCGCTAAGTATTAATGCTCCGGTTTCGAGCATGAGTAAGATCCGTGCGCATTGTTCTGGTGTCGCATGCAATTCAATCACCCCAGACTTTTGCGCGTCGATAATGTCTTGGGTGGCAATTTCGAGCCATTTTTGCGTTAGTTCTTTTGATCCTGGCCGCGGCTGCATTACCGCTTTTTGCAAATACGCAATTGCCAGTTGGTCGCTCTCGCTGAGCTGTTGGTCGCCGCCGCTACCCCACAAGGTGGGCAGACCCCGTTGCGCGCGCTGGCGAGCCCACTCCAGATATTTAATGTCTGTAGCTTCCAGTAGGCCTCGTTTTCCTTCGAAATGTCGATGTATCAGGCCTAGGGCTACACCGGCTTCTGCGGCTATTAAGCGACTGGATGCCTTTTCATAGCCAAATTGAGCAAAACAGTTAAATGCAGCGTCGATTAGTTTGCCGCGCCCGTTGTCTCCAATTCTGCCCACGTGTGTGCCCGTCCTTGCCATTGGTGGTTAAATTATATACATTAAGTGGACAAGTGACCACTATTGAGCAGCCCATCATGACAATCATCGATAATTGCCTATCGTTTAGCCGTATTGGATCGGCAATGGTGATCTCGGCGGCGTGCCTAACTAGCGTCTGGGCGGCAGAATCTTCGCAGACTAACAAGATCGAGGAAGTGTTGGTTACGGCCACCAAGCGCGAGCAGGCCTTGCGGGATATTCCGGCCAGTATCAATGCCCTTTCAGGGGCTGCATTGGAAGAGGATGGGGCTCAGGAACTGGCAGACTTTCTAAATCAGATTCCCGGTATCACGCAAAATCCCCTCGGCACGGATCAGAACCGGATTACCATCCGCGGCGTCGGCGCGGATACAGCTCGGTTGACCACCTCGCAAACCACCGCGATCATGATCGGTGAAACGTCCTTCAGCGATCCGATGTTTTCTGCAGTCAGCCCTGATGTTAACCCTTTTGACTTGGCCAGTGTGGAGGTTCTTAAGGGTCCACAGGGAACACTATTTGGCAGCTCTGGTCTGTCGGGTGCGGTGCGCTATGTTCCTGCCAAACCAGAATTTGGTGAGTGGCGTCTCAAGCTAAGTGGCTCCGTCAGTCAAACAAACGAGGGCGAAGATTCCTACTCTACGTCGGTCGCATTAAATATTCCCATCGGTGGTGATTATCCTTTAGCCATGCGGGTTGTTCATGTGGAGCGCGATGTGGGCGGGATTATTGATAACGAGCGTAACGGTGAGGTAGACATTGACAGCCGGGACCAAACCAGCCAACGCGCCTTGTTGGCATGGGAGCCGACCGACAAATTACTGATCGATGCCATGTATATGGAACAGCGATCCTTTGCCGACGAAATGGCCTATTCTAGTGACACCGATGGTGAACTCGTTCGCTCCACTTCATATGGTCCCAGTTGGCAGGAAACAGCTTTTGATATCGCCAATTTGACCGCCACCTACATCACGCCTTTTGCGGATATTGTCGTTACCACGAGTCGCATATCCAAGTTTCTGGATCAGCATTTGGACGCTACTCGTCTCGTGAACAATGCTAGCCTGATCGGCACGGAAGTAGCCCGGATTCAGCTATTTCAAGACGTTGAGGGCGACACTCAGGAGCTAAGATTGGTATCAAATCACGGCGGTCCGATCAAATGGATTGTTGGCGGATTCTCGCTAAATTACACCCAGTTCTTCAGTACTACGCTTCTTAACCAGTCCAGCAGTAACTTGTTGCCACTTGGCGCAAACATTCTGCCGCCTGTCGTGCTAACCGAAATTACAGCCGACCTCGAAGCACGCGAGATCGCGTTGTTCACGGATGTTAGTTGGGCTTTCAGTCCTGACTGGGAAGTCAGCCTTGGACTTCGAGACTACCGCTCGGTGGTCAATGGTGCTGTGGTTGGATCTGGAGCGATTATTCTCGTTGCTACGGCTTCGCCGGAGTATTCCAATGTGGCCCGTATTTCAGAGTCTGGCTTGAACCCCAAAGCTTCAATTACATGGACGCCCTTTGATGAACTTATGGTCTATGCTAGTGCCTCTAAAGGATTTCGCATGGGGGGTATCCAGACTATAGCTGATACCCCCACGACAGATGTTCCTCCCATCTTTAAATCAGACACACTCTGGAACTACGAGATCGGCGCGCGGATGTCGTGGTTGGAAGATACGCTGATTACCGATCTAACCATTTTTCAGATTGACTGGGACGAGCCGCAGATGGTTCAGAGAACCCCCGACAATCTCTTTAATATTATCGACAACGTTGGCAGTGCAGAAGTGGACGGCGCAGAACTGGCGGTGAACTACCTTACGCCGCTGGATGGACTCACGCTACAGGTAAGTGCTGCCTACACCGATGCATATACCACAGAAGATTTTAACTCGCCTGATGGTACACCGGTGCCCGAAGGTACTCCCCTGCCTGGAACTAGCCAGTGGCAAACCGCTACCACCTTAAATTATGGCTTTACCTTGGGGCAATGGAGTCTCGATACCAGTTTGAGCCACAGCTATTACAGCGAGGCCTGGAACGATCTTAAGAAAAGCGCTGAAGTGCTCGGCTATGAAACGCTGGATGCTCGGGTTACCGCACGGCGCGGTTGGGGAGAACGCGAATTGTCGCTGTCTCTCGCGGCGACCAATCTGGATGATGAGCGGGGCGTTGCCAACGTACTTTATAACGCTGAAGATCGGCAAGACGTCTATTACATACGGCCGCGTACAATAGAGTTTCGAGTTGCCATCGATATCTGACATTTAGGCGCGTAACAGCGTAACCAGCTTGTTGCGCACCCGGCTCAAAACCACCACCAGTATTAGCGCTGGCATCAGATTGATCACGTCGATCTCTGCAGTACCGAGTAGCGACAAACCGATTGCCATAATCAAAACGCCGCCAGTCGCGGATACTAAGCGAGTAATTTCTTCGGTAAATAGCTGTCGCGACACCGTTGCCAGCACCGTTATGCCGCCTTGGAACAAAAGCATCGGTACAATCGAAAACAGAACGCCCACCCCGAGCGCAGACGCTAGCGCAATCGAGACCATGCCATCGATGGCGGCCTTTACCATGAGGAGCTCGCGGTTTCCCTCGATACCTTCCTGAATGGCACCGACAACTGTGAGCGACCCGACACAGAAAATCATGAAAGCAGTGACCAACCCTTCGGTGAAGCGCGGGTCACCGAGCGTGAGTGCCGCCTCGAGGCGATTACCCAGAAACTCTGCCGTCGCGCTCAGACCAACGGCTTGTCCGATAAGGCCTCCGAGGATCAGGCTCATGATCAGCACTACCATGTAGGAGTCGGGTATTTTCAGGGCCATGCTGATGCCCATGATGAGTACGCCCAGACCCACAGCCTGAAACAGGATGTTTTTCATTTCGGCAGAGAAGAGCTGTTCAAGCCCCAACCCGATTAGGCTGCCTGCTACCACAGCCGCCATGTTGATTAGCGTGCCAATTGGCCATTGTACTTTTCTCATAGCGGCGTTCCGGTGCTTCTAGCGATCAGTCATTATTGGCAAGTAAGCTTTTTAGCATCCACACATCGCAGCGGTTATGAGGGGTGCCTTCCATAGGCGCATCCAGGCGCTGGAAGCCAAAACGCTCATAGAGTTTTATAGCGGTCTCCATGGAGCGAAGCGAATCCAAATAGCAGGCGCTGTAACCCGTTAGTACTGCAAAATCGAGGCACTGTTCCAGAAGGCTGCGTCCAATACCGTAGCCTCGGCTTTCGGGCAGGAGGAAGAGCTTTCTTAGCTCACAAATACCTTTGTCTGAATTAAACGGTGCGATTCCGCCGCCACCGACGACATGACCGTTCAGCTTGGCGACCAGATAGCATGCACCATCTTCAGGAAGATAGTGGCGGCTCATGGCGGAAACCTCGGCATCGCCGGGGCCAAAGCCCTCTCCCACGGCGCCGAATTCGGCGCCCACCTTTCGTATAATGCCGCCAATTGCGGCATCGTCATCGGAGCAAATCTGACTAATTGTTACTGGTGTGCTTGGCATTTAACTTTGGGCTCTAGTCGATATGACGCCTATTCTGCCACAGGAATTTAATTAATGGGGTATCACGGGAAGATCTCTAGTACAGAGCAATTTTTTCCGCGTTAGACAGGCAAGAATTCCGGCGACGATAGCTTTTATTCGGCGCGGTGGATCACATCGACATGCTATTTTTCAAGGGGGAAGTTACGCGGCGTTAGCGCCGGCTTCAGGCGTGCGTGGTTGAATGTCGGTGGCCATCAATGCCCGGCAGCTATCGAGCATGCGATTGGCGAATGCCCATTCGTTGTCGTACCACGCCATGACTTTCACCATGCGACCATTGATACATGTTTGCGGTGCATCGAAGATGGCGGACGCGCTCTGGTGATTAAAGTCTATCGAGACCAGTGGCTCTTCGTTGTAGTGCAATATTGAACTCATGGGGCCGTTGGCGGCGGCTTTCACTAGAGCATTGATCTCTGCGACAGACGTATCGCGAGCAGCAAGAAAATGAAAATCTATCAGCGACACGTTGATTGTTGGCACACGCACGGCCATACCGTCGAGCTTGCCTGCCAGTTCCGGTAGCACCAACCCGACAGCTTGAGCGGCACCGGTTTTAGTCGGAATCATGGATTGTCCGGCGGCTCGGGCACGATAGAGGTCGGGGTGGTAAACGTCATGCAATTTCTGATCATTGGTCATGGCGTGAATTGTCGTCATGGCACCATACTCAATACCTACGCCGTCGTTTAGCACTTTAGCGATTGGGGCCAGGCAATTGGTGGTACAGGACGCATTGGAAATAATCTGACTTTGGGGTGTCAGCACATGGTGATTTACACCGTAGAC
>NZ_JBFJTH010000118.1:0-11949 GCF_041625495.1 Litorivivens sp.
CCCTGCGGCGGCCCAAGCCGGTAAACCTCCAGCGACTGTCCGCTGCGAGTCATCAGAAGACGCTCACCGTTGGCCGCCACAGCCGGGTTGTCGCGGAGCGATAGCTGTACCAGCAACCCTGCGATCAAGACGAGCGCCAGTGCGCCGAGTAGCAGTTTCTTTATCATGGTCGCCGCCTTTCGGTTAATTCACCATAACCATAGGTCAGCGGCTGAAAACAACCCAGCGAATGTGAAAGGAATGAAAGCGATAAAACTTAAGCTATTGTTTAGTATAGCCTTTTAATTTTCTGAATTGTGTTGGCGTTTTGCCGACACGCTTCTTGAAATGACCGTTAAAGACATTCTGGCTGTTGAATCCAGCGCGCAGAGCCACCTCGGAAACGGTCATATCCGGCTCCGACAGAAGCAGGGTTTTGGCGTACTCCACCCGATGACGGTTGATATAATCGAAGAAGCTCTCCCCCGCCCGTGAGTTGATCGTCTGACTCAGATAATTTGCCCGGGTACCAACCATACGCGCAATATCCGCCAACTTGATACCTGGCTGCAGATACGGGGCCGCACTTTCCATACAGGCCTGCAATTTGCGCCAGATACTTTCCATCTGCTCGTCACCCAGACCGGATTTCTGGTATTTCTCACCATGCTCCCCGAGTTCGGGCTGGCCCTGCATCTCAGGTAAGCCCGCAGCTACGGCAGCCCCCTCGGACTGGTCGAAGATCAGTGGCTGACGCAAACCTCGCAGCCCCATGTAGTAAATCAAGGCCACACTGAACACAACGGAATATGCGGAACGCGGACCTATATCGAGCAAAGCAAAGGCGCGATAAAGCTCACCGAAAAAGCTGAACGACGCGATCGTCAGGCAGAACCAGACCAGCATCCTTAACCAGTCAAGATTGATGCTCTCCAGCGCGGAAAAGCGCTCTCGAATGGAGCGGTGATAGCGCTTGAGCATACGCAGACACAACGAGGAATAGATACCCAGTGACAAAAATACCGGGGTCGACGCCAAAATGACTCGGGTGCGAATCTCATCCGGCAACGCATTAAAGTGGTTATAACCACTCAAGTCCAACGGCAGAACCGGACCACCGGGCAACATCAGCAGGGCTGCCAGCGGAATCGGCAGAAAGTGCCAGGCATCCCTCAATGCCAATCGATTCTCGGGCACAGTCAGCAGGCGCACATAGAAAAACAGTAAAGGACCTATGGCATAACTAAGGTGCAGCAGGGAAAATACTGCAACATTAAACCGCTCAGCATGGAAAGACTGGTACTCGAGCGCGAGCAGAAACAGACGCAGGCTCAGAACCCCGATAAACAGCGCAAGCACCCGGTTAGCAGCGCGATTACCATGCCCAACGCTGAGCACCGCGAACACCAGCATCAGCCCCTGGGCCGCACCCAATTGCGCTAGCGTGGCCATGGTCGGCATGATTATTAACGCCCCGCCACCATCGCGCGGTTCTGTTCGCCCGCGATAAATACAACCTGCTCACCGGCATCAAGCGCCTGCAAACTTTCCGTCACGACAGCCTCGCTGGTCATCCACATCTCCGCCGGGATGCTATTTTTGTCAAAATTATCGAACTCGTCGCGACCGTGAAAATCCGTGTGGGTAAAGCCGGGACACAGACTCTGCACGCGTATATTGTCGCGGGCTACTTCTTTCTGCAGCGATTCGGAGAACGTATTGAGGAAGGCTTTGCTTGCGACGTAGACGGCAATATCCTTCATTGGGAAAAAAGCACCCAGCGACGAGAGGTTGATAATACTACCCCCGCCGGCCTCCTTCATATAAGGAATGACGGCGCGACTGAGCCGCAACGTCGCAGATATATGTAAGTCCACCATTTTCTGCTGCAGCGCCAAATCAGTGTCGACAAAAGGACCGTTTGTGCCGAAGCCGGCGTTGTTGACCAGAATCGTGACCGGCCCCTGCTGACGAATCTTTTCAACAACCTTAGTCAAACCTAATTCGGTCGTCAGGTCTTCAGCCACAACAACGGTTTCAAGACCTTTCTCCCGCAGGGAGGACGCTACGTCCTCCAGCAGCGCACGCCGACGCCCGACAAGGATGATTTTGCGACAGCGCTCCGCCAGTTGGCGACAAAATTCCGCCCCCAAGCCAGAGGAAGCCCCTGTTACCAACGCTATTGCCTTGTCAGTCATGTCGCTAAACTCCGTCAATTCATTATTTTCAATTCGGTGACGCAGTTTACTGCCCTATGCAATATTCTGCACCGCCTGTGCTAAAATTCGAAAAATTTTCATCACGATGACTGCCCCATGGCAAAAGCCAAAAAGCAAAATTTCGAAGAATCTCTCGCTGAACTCGAAGCAATCGTTGAACGGATGGAATCCGGCGAGCTAAGCCTGGAAGCCTCTCTGGATGCCTTTGAAAATGGCATGAAACTCAGCAAAGAAGCACAGGCAGCGCTGACTGCCGCCGAACTGAAAGTGCAAAAATTGACCGAACAGCAGGGCGAACTGCATCTGGACGAGTTCGACCCTGAAGCATGAGTGCCCCGTTTACCGAGTATTTCAGCGATTGCCAGCACCGCATCGAAAGCGCTCTGCCCAGACTGATTGGAAAACCTGCATCTGAGTATTCCAAAGCGGCGTCTCCGGCACTGACGCCGCTTTTTGAGGCGCTGCACTACAGCACCATGAACGGTGGCAAACGGGTGCGCCCGCTGCTGGTGTATGCCAGCGCGCTTGCTATCAACCCCGGCTTTGCCAACGATGATGCACTGGATTACATCGCTGCAGCCATCGAGTGCATTCATGCCTATTCGCTAGTGCACGACGATCTGCCTGCCATGGACGACGACGACCTGCGTCGTGGCAAACCCACCTGCCATATTGCGTTTGACGAAGCCACGGCTATTCTCGCCGGCGACGCATTGCAGTCCCTCGCGTTTGAGCTGCTGGCAAATGCACCCAATATTCCGGCCGATCGCCAGGTCAGCCTAATCAAAACACTGGCCGCTGCCGCCGGGGCCCGGGGAATGGTTGGCGGACAGGCCATTGATTTGGCAGCTGTAAATAAGCATCCAGAGCTCACACTACTGGAAAACATGCACCAGCTGAAAACTGGAGCCCTGCTGCGCGCAAGCATAAACATGGGCGCCCAATACGCCGGCGCAAGCGGTGCGCAATTGCGGCAGTTGGACAGCTTTGGTCACGCAATCGGCCTCGCCTTTCAAGTACAGGATGACATTCTCGACCTGGAGAGCAGTACCGAGGTACTCGGCAAGACCCAGGGCGCTGATTTGGCCCGTAACAAGCCTACTTACCCTGCCCTCATGGGGCTCGACGGTGCCAAACAGCACGCCCAATCGCTGTTTGCCCAAGCCTTGGCAGCGATAGAGGGTTTCGACAGCCGGGCCGACAGGCTCCGGCAACTGGCCGAATTCATCATTCAACGCAAACACTGAAGCTCACGAACTCCGCGTTGGGGCCGCGCACGGCAAGGTCAGCCGCAAGAGTACTACTATGTGAACTTTCAGTTACAATACGCCCCCTGAAGGACCAACCCGGCACAGGTGCACATGTTTAAAGAAATACCGCTCAAGCGCCCCACAACCCCATTGCTTGACGGCATCACAGCCCCTGCGGATCTGCGCAATCTGGACGAGGAACAGCTGACCGAGCTGGCCACCCAACTGCGCGAATACCTGCTGTACACCGTGGGTCGCACCGGGGGTCATTTTGGCGCCGGCCTTGGCGTGGTGGAGCTCACCCTCGCCCTGCATTATGTCTACAACACTCCTGACGATCGCCTGGTATGGGACGTAGGTCACCAGTGTTACCCTCATAAAATCATTACCGGCCGCCGCGAGCAGATGCACACCATGCGGATGGCCGACGGCCTGGCCGGCTTCCCCAAACGCGCCGAAAGTGAATACGACACCTTTGGCGTCGGCCACTCCAGCACCAGTATCAGCGCAGCGCTGGGCATGGCACTTGCCGCGCGTCAAAAAGGTGAAGACCGACGCACCGTTGCCGTGATTGGCGATGGCGCCATGACGGCGGGCATGGCTTTCGAAGCGATCAACCACGCTGCTCACTGCAGGGCCGACATGCTGGTAGTGCTCAACGACAACCAGATGTCGATCTCGAAAAACGAAGGCGGTCTCAACACCTACTTTTCGAAAATCTGGGCGTCCAAGGTTTACAACAATATTCGCAGCGGCGGCAAGGAGATCCTGGCCAAGTTACCTGGCAATCCCAAGGAGCTGGTGGGTAGGCTGGAAGAATACATGAAAGGTATGGTCGCCCCCGCCACGCTTTTTGAAGAACTGGGTTTTAACTACATAGGCCCGATCGACGGCCACGATCTCGACGTACTGGTACCGACCATCCGCAATATGCGTGAACTGGAAGGTCCGCAATTGCTCCACATTATCACCCGCAAGGGAAAGGGCTTTGAGCCTGCTGAAAAGGACCCTATTGGTTACCACGCCATTACCAAGATAGAGCCGAGTCCCGTCCAGCCCAAAGCGGTGAAAAAACCCAAGGGGCCCAAATACCAGAAGGTCTTCGGCGACTGGCTGTGCGACACCGCGACGGTCGATCAAAGGCTGGTTGGCATTACTCCCGCCATGTGCGAAGGCTCGGGCATGGTTGAGTTCGCCGAGCGTTTTAGCGATCGCTACTACGATGTGGCCATTGCTGAACAGCATGCTCTCACCCTCGCAGCGGGCATGGCGTGCGAAGGCCTTAAACCGGTTGTCGCGATCTATTCCACCTTTTTGCAACGCGCCTACGACCAGCTAATTCACGACATCGCGCTGCAGGATTTGGATGTCACCTTTGGCATCGACCGCGCGGGACTAGTTGGCGAAGATGGCCCAACCCACGCCGGCGCCTTTGATCTGAGCTACTTGCGCTGCATACCCAACATGGTGGTCATGGCGCCGTC
The DNA here is from genome assembly GCF_041625495.1 of Litorivivens sp. Lineage (GTDB taxonomy): Bacteria > Pseudomonadota > Gammaproteobacteria > Pseudomonadales > Spongiibacteraceae > Litorivivens. The sequence goes on from NZ_JBFJTH010000118.1 coordinate 4,933, forward strand.
GGATGAAAATGAGACCCGCCAATTGCTCTATACAGGCTACTGTTACAGCGGCCCTGCAGCCATCCGCTACCCACGTGGCACCGGACCGGGCGCACTCATTGAACGGGAAATGCGCGAGCTGCCAATTGGCAAAGGCACCATAAAGCGTGAGGGTAAAAATATCGCCCTGCTGAATTTCGGAACGCTGCTGCCCGCTGCAATTGCGGCAGCCGACAGACTTGATGCCAGTGTTGCCGACATGCGCTTTGTCAAACCCCTGGACGAGGCACTGATTCTGGAGCTGGCCGACCAGCACGATTTACTCGTTACCCTGGAAGAAAATGCCATCGCCGGCGGGGCTGGCAGCGCGGTTAATGAGTTTTTGCATACCTCTGGTCGAAACAATGCCGTATTAAACCTTGGTCTGCCGGACGAATTCACCGACCACGGCAAACACGAGACCATGCTCGCTGCGTGCGGGCTCGACGCCGATGGTATCTTTGCATCCATTGCCCGCTTGTTGGACGAATCCAACCAGGTCCTCGCAGTTAAAACCTGAACACGGCCTAACTGCTAACGCTTGGGCTTTGGCGCAAGAGGTTTCCGCACTAACGGCCAGAACAACTCTTCGGCCCAGTGCAGCCTTCCGGAATGGGGCAACCCGATTCTGAGCTGTCGGGCCCGTGGAATTTTGCCGGTGCCAAATAGCGTATCCCAAAGAAAAAACACAACCGCATAGTTGCCCCGAGGGTTTGCGCCGCGCCCCATGCCGTGATGGGCGTGGTGGGTATCAGGCGTCGTAATGACGCGGCAAACCAAACCCCATACCCCCGGCACCTTCTGCCACAACCATAGATCCCAGCGACTGCTCATATGTGTCAACACATTGACGGTGAAGGTGACTGCGGTGACTGCGAAATACACCTCATGCAAGCCCATGTAAACCATCAGCGCCGCGAACCAGGCTTGGGGCAACATCAACGTCCAGAAAACGTTATAGCGAAACACCAGCCCAACATTCATCGCCGTACCACTGTGATGTGTTCGATGAAGCCTCCACAACCAGCGCCATTCGTGGGCGTAGCGGTGCAGCCAGTAGTGCAGGAAATCTTCCAACAAAATGAAACCAAAAAATGCCAGCCAAAACGGCCAATGAGCCCACCCTCCGGCCGACGTTGGGAAAAGCGCCGCTGCCAATACCCCAACCAATCCGCCGAGCAACGGCCCGGACAGACCAATCTGCGCTAGCACGCCCACACCACTGAATACGGCATCTCGCCACGGTTGACGGCTGCGCTGTATTCTTCCCCGACCCAGCTCCACCAGGTAGCTCGTCATAAACATCCCCACCAGAAACAGCCCGAGTAATTGCTCCTGACTCACAACACCATTTTCAACACTAACCACAGCATGCCTTCCTGCGTCGCTAAGAATGGAGCCAGCTTAGGCATGCCGCAAAAGTAATACAAGTGTTTTAATGAAATCGTAAGGCGGCCTGCAACCCAGGCTTTTCATGTCACCGAGCGGCGCATACAATGCGCGCCCAACCGCGACCAAGTGAGCAGCGTGCAGGAACTTTTCTGGTATCAATACGCCCTGATCGGACTGATTTTTGTCTGGAGCGGCTTTGTGCGATCGGGCCTGGGCTTCGGCGGCGCCGTGCTGTCGCTACCGTTTCTGCTGCTGGTGCACAACGATGCGCTGGTGTTCCTGCCCCTGATAGCTGCCCACCTGCTGGTATTCGCCTCCATCACTGTCATCCAGAACAACCGCGGCAAGCCTCAGCAGGGGGGCACCGTTGACTGGCACTACCTGCGCTACCTGCTGCTTATCATGATCATTCCGAAAATGGTGGGGGTATTCGGGCTGGTCACACTACCCTCAGCACTCATGAGCGGTGTGATCTTCAGCATCGTGGCGGTTTACTCACTGTCGTATATTTTCAACCGGCCCTTTCAAAGTAAAAGCCGGGTGGTGGACACCGTGTTTTTACTGCTCGGTGGCTATATCAGCGGCACCTCGTTAATTGGCGCGCCGCTGATTATCGCGGTGGCTGCTCAGCACGTGGCCAAAGAAAAGCTGCGCGATACGCTGTTCGTGCTGTGGCTGGTATTGGTCGCCATCAAGATGGCGGCCTTTGTCTATTTCGACGTGGATTTACAGCTGATCCACCATCTCTGGCTTCTGCCCTGCGCCCTGATCGGCCACGTGATCGGCCTGCGCTTTCACGAACATATGTTACAGGCAGATACGGCCGTGTTCATGCGGGTGTTGGGCAGCGCCCTGCTGCTGATCAGTCTGGTGGGGCTGACACGGGCGGTGCTGGGCTAGGCGTCTCTGCTGCCGCCTCCGGATCGACATTGAGCCCCATCTGGCGGGCACGACGCATCCAGCGCTCTCGGGCAAGCTTTTGCATATCGTCGACGTTGTCCATCTCATCGACAATTTCCATACCTATCAGGGTTTCTATCACATCTTCCATGGTCACAATGCCAGCGGTGCCGCCGTACTCATCAACCACCAGCGCTATGTGTTCCTGCTTTTCCAGAAAACGACTGAAAATATCGGGCAGCGGACAGGACTCGTGAATAGTCAGCAGTTCACGCTTGAGATCACGCAGCCGCTTTTCGCCGTGATGGTCCACCAGCTCAACCAGCAACTCGTCCTTCAGCACATAACCCACGACCTTGTCCTTTGAGCCCTCTTCGTGAATGGGAATCCTCGAAAAGATCAGATTGCCCTCGCGCTCATGAAACTCCTGCAAGGTAAGGTCCATTGGCGCGGCCTTCACCACGGTTCGCGGCGTCATTACATCCTTGGCCCGAATATTTTTAAAGCGCAGGAGATTGGCGATAAAAGCGGATTCATTTTTCTCAATAACCCCCTCCTTTTCACCGATCTCCGCCAATAGCAGAAAATCTCGCCGTGAAAACACGCTGCGACTTTTATCCTTGCGCAATACCCCGGTGAGCTGCTGACTCAGCCAAACCAGCGGCAGCAACAGTGTAATCACCACTTTCAGTGAATAGACGGTAAACGGTGCCAACTCTTTCCAGTAGTTCGCCCCCAAGGTTTTGGGAATGATTTCCGACAGGATCAGAATCGCCAGCGTCAGCACCACCGGAATCACCACCCCCGTAAGCATCGGGTTGGTCTCGGCCCAGAGTTGCGTGGCTTGCTGCCCCACACCGATCGCGCCCACGGTGTGAGCCACGGTGTTGAGGGTGAGAATCGCCGCCAACGGACGGTCAACGTTGTCTTTGAAGTGCTTTAGCTGACGGCCAATACCAGCCCCTTCCTGAAACTTGATCTGGGCGTAAGCAGGGGTGATGCTCAGCAGCACCGCCTCCCAGAGTGAGCATAGAAAGGAAAAGCCAATAGCCAGCAAAAAATAGGCAACCAGCAGGGTGAACATAGGAATTTGTACTCAGTTAGACAAGAGCGCCTACCTTACCCCTTTTTACCGGCTGATTCACGGCCCGTTGTGCGCGGTATTGCACGAAACATGGCGTAACCCAAGCACTCCTGTTCACTCACACTTGCAAAATGACCACCACCGAAATACTGTATATAAATACAGCACAGTGAGAGATCACCGATGAGCACCTCAATCAAAGGCCGCGGCAGCGCTTCAACCATGGCCGGGCGCTTCGCCATACGCACATTGGAGCTTGACCCGGATAGCGATACGAATATCGCCAGCGTACCCACAGAAATCAGGCACGAGCACGCCCGCTCGCTTATCACGCGCAACCGCTCACCGGATGTTCCATTCAATGTGTCCATCAACCCCTACCGGGGCTGCGAACACGGCTGCGTGTACTGTTTCGCACGACCCAGCCATAGCTATCTGGATCTTTCACCTGGGTTGGATTTCGAAACCCGGATCAGCGCCAAAACCAATGCTCCGGCACTGCTGCGCGAGGCTTTGTCGCGCCCCGGCTACCGCTGCGAACCCATCGCCCTTGGCATCAATACCGACGCTTACCAGCCCATCGAACGGGAACTGCAGATCACCCGCCAATTGCTGCAAGTAGCCAGTGATTTTAATCAGCCCGTTTCGCTTATTACCAAAAGCGCATTGATTCTTCGCGACCTTGACCTGCTGGGCGACATGGCAGAGCGTAATCTGGTGCAGGTAGCCATCAGTGTTACCACCCTCGACAACAACCTCAAACGCATACTCGAGCCTCGCACCGCGTCCGGCGCCACCCGCGTGAAAACTATCCGCGCCCTGTGCGAAGCCGGTGTCCCGGTTTCGGCATTGATAGCCCCGGTTATTCCGCTGATAAACGAATCGGAAATTGAAGATATTCTCGACGCGGTGGCTTTTGCCGGGGCCCTAAGCGCCAGCTACATTTTACTGCGCCTACCACACGAAGTGGCCCCGCTGTTTTGCGAGTGGTTACGCGAGCATTTTCCGGATAGAGCCAACCATGTCCTGAGCCGTCTACGCGAGCTGCGCGGTGGCAAACTTTACGACAACCGGTTTGGCGAGCGAATGCGTGGTCAGGGTGTTTTTGCCGATCTGATCAAACACCGCTTTGCTATTGCTGCCAGACGTCTTGGATTGTCTACCGAGCGTTCACTAGCCCTGGACTGCTCCCGGTTTCATGTTCCGGGTGACGATCAAATGGCACTTTTCTAACTTCTACTACTGACGACAAGCGAAAATGTTCCGGAAATAAAAACGCCGCCAGTTAGGCGGCGTTTTCAAGGAACAATGACTGATCAGTTGTTGGTGATCATCATTTCAGTACGTCGGTTTTTGGCACGACCTTCGGCGGTACTGTTGGACGCCACCGGCTGATACTCACCATAACCGCGCGCCGTGAGACGCGACGCAGCAACGCCGTTCTGAATCAGGCAGGTACGCACCGATTCCGCACGGGCCTGCGACAGTTTCTGGTTATACTCGGCGGCACCCACGCTATCTGTGTGGCCTTGCAGTTCCACATTGATATTGCGCGCGCGCTGCAGAATTTCAGCTACTCCGCGACAAACCTGCTCAGCCTGCGGTGTTAAGGTGGAGCGATTGTTTTCAAAATTGACACCACGCAACACGATAGACTCACAGCCATTATCAAGAACCTTGCGACCGGCTTCCGTTGCGGGGCATTCGTCTCTGGCATCAACTACACCGTCGCCGTCGCTGTCCAGCGGACAACCATTGGCATCGACTTTAGTTCCCGGCAGCGTTCCCGGACACTTGTCCTTGTGATCAGGCACTCCGTCACCATCGCTGTCCAGCGGACAACCCAGCGGATCTACCGCTACGCCACGCGGAGTATTGGGGCACTGATCCTGGTCGTCCAGAACACCATCACCATCTGAATCCGGCGGCGGTGGTGGCTCGGCCAGGAAGTCGTAGCGAATACCAAGCAACACTCGCTGCCCCCCGTATTCGGTTTGATATTCACTGGTTGAATTCGTGAACTCGGCATCCTTACCTTCAAAATAACGATAACCAAGATTGATCTTCAGGTGTTCTGTGAGCGCGAAATTAAGACCCAGACCAGCCTGCGCCACCATGACCGTGTCGTCGGCTTCTTCCAGCGAAAGTCTCGCCGCACCCAGACCCAGACCAAGGTACGGCTGCACCACACCGTCTTCGTTAAAATCAAACCAGAGGTTGCCCATCAACTGCTGTGATTGCAGGGTATCTTCTGCTTCAACGCCACCCACTTCTTCCAGGTCGTTGTCGAAATCCGTGTAGTTCAGTTCCAGACGAAAGGCACCGGGATAGTCATAACCGAGCGACACTTCGTAGCCGCTGCCATCATCGTAGGTTGTATCAAAGGTCGCAGCAGAACCCGGCCCAAGCGCCTGATTGGTCGGAAACAGCAAAATAAAGCCGCTCTGTTGCCCTGCATTACAGCCCAGCGGCCCCGGCGCCAGCTGCGGAATCAGGTCCTCACAGGTATTGGCATTGCTGTCGAAGGTTATAATGCTGTCTGCATCCTTCAGGCTAGAGGCTGTATAGCCGCCTTCGATATACCAATGCCCCAGATCAAAATCTTTGTCCGCCTCGTGTGCAGCCAACCCTAGCGGCACAGCCAGAAACGGCAAAACAAGTAGCTTTTTCATGGTTTTCCTCTTACACGCATGACTGAATATTGGCGCGTCTCCAGATACCCCCCACATCGGGACCGGGTGTTTTTGTTTTTCTGACGCTGCCCGCAAAATTAGTAGTAACCATCAGCGTTCGCTCAACTCATAAGAACGCCGTACGTGATCATAACAAAAATAGTGGCCCTGTTGTCTGCCTATGTCCACAACTGGCAATCCCCTTGCAAAATCGCTAGATTAGCCCAACTGACGGTTGCGGAATCATAGGTCACTGACCATCCATGATTACCATATATTACGCAGCCTGTGCTATCGAGCTGTTTGCGGCGTTACAGGCTGTGCCATTGAGTTCCGCCAACCGGCAGCGCCACGTATACCGGGCCTACCTCTTTCTGTGCGGCTTTACTGCACTTTTCCTCAGTTCAACAGCCGCTCTGCTCGGTGCGCCGGCACTGCCAGAGTTCGCCCAACACAGTCGCTGGCAGGGCGTTGGCGCCTTTGGCTTTATGACCAGCTTTGTCCGGTTAATGGCCAATTACGCCCACGCACAGTTCCGACCGAAAATAATGGCAGGGCTGATCTTCTTCACGCTCTTGGCCGCGGCACTAACCGTGTAAAGCCTGACGCTGCCCTTTGGTCTATTCGTCGACAATGTAACGCTGCTCGGCCACATTGACATTCTTGGCAGCAAAATTGTAAAGATACAGGATGACTATCGCCCATCGTCTGTGGTGTACCAGCTACTGGGTTTTGCCAGTGTATTGTGGGGGCATGGTGCTGCCGCTTACTATGGCGCAACAGGAATCGCTTCACTCCAGTCTTATTCAGTAGCTATCTGGTCGCACTTGTCCTGTCATTCGCCGAACAGTTGCTCTACAACGTTGGGCATGTGCAAGCAGATATTCCCGACGGAATTACCTTCCTGTGGTTGTTTGTGGTTATTTCTCTGTATTTTGGTCACGACACTCG
>NZ_JBFJTH010000119.1:0-11842 GCF_041625495.1 Litorivivens sp.
AACGCGCAATATTCGGCTGGCTACAGGCGTCAGTTCCCTTTCTTATCACCATCCGCTGGTATTGGCTGATCGAATTTGCCAACTCGACCACCAGGTCCGGGGCCGCCTTACTTTCGGTGTTGGCCCTGGCCAGCTGGTGGCCGATGCCTACATGATGGGTATCAACCCAAAAGATCTACGCCGCCGTATGAATGAATCGCTGACTGCCTTGGTAAGGCTGCTAAACGGCGAAACCGTCACCATGAAGACCGACTGGTTTACCCTGAATGAAGCCCGCTGCCAGATTCTGCCTTACCAGAGCCCCACGATAGATATGGCCGTTGCCTCGGCTATTAGCCCCACCGGTGCGCGCACTGCAGGCGAACATGGGCTAGGTATGATTTCAGTGGCCGCTTCAAGCCCCGAAGGCTTTAAACAGCTGGCTAACCACTGGGACATCTGTGAAGGAAAAGCTGCCGAACACGGTAAGCAGGTTGCGCGTAGCAACTGGCGCATCGTAACGCCTTTTCACATTGCAGAAACGGAAGAGCAGGCCTACAAAGATCTGGAATACGGCCTGATGGATATGATGCGCTACTTCAAAAAGTTTGGCGGCAGCGCTTTCCCGGAAGCCAAATCCTTTAAAGAAGCGATCGATATCTGGACTACCGGCGGTCTTGGCGCATTCGGCGTAGGCGTGGTTGGCACTCCGGAAACACTGGTCAATCACATCAAAAAACTGCAAGACCAATCTGGCGGCTTTGAAACCTTTCTGGCGCTGGCACATAACGCCGCAGACTTTGACGCCACCAAAAAGTCGTACGAGCTGTTTGCACGCGAAGTCATGCCCCACTTCCAGCACTGCAACGATAACCGTCCAGCCTCACTCAATTGGGCGGCTGAAAATGCCGATCGGTTTATGGAAGAATACGTGGGCGGGATCAACACCGCGATCGCCCAGCACGAACAGGAAATGGCAGATAAGCAGAAAAAAGCCGCCAGCAGCGCTTGAGGTAAAGATCATGAGCACGCAAGTACAAACCGAAGGTAAACCGATCCCCATCGCCAGCGGCGCCGCTGCCGAAGGCGGCCACTACTTGGAATTCATCACTACACCGTTGGATTTTATGAAGCGTGTGTATGACGAATGCGGCGAAGTAGGCGAGTTCGACATGGGCGGCCTGCCAACGGTACTAATGATTGGCCCCGATGCACACGAAGCTTTTTTCCGTGCGCCAGACGAACAACTCAGCGCCTCCGAAGCCTATCAGATGATGGTGCCGGTGTTTGGCGAGGGCGTGCAATACGGCGCCGAGCCCCACATCGAGCGCCAGCAGCTAAAAATTCAGTATCAGGGCCTGAAGCACGACAAGATGTCGAGCTACGCTGGCGTTGTTGCGCAGGAAGTCATCGATTTTACCAAAGACTGGGGCAATGAAGGCGAAATGGATTTCTACGAAGCCTTTACCGACCTAACCCTGCGTACCTCGACTCACTGTCTGCTAGGCTCCGTGTTTCGCTACCGACTAACCGATGAGTTTGCCGACCTGTATCGCGATCTGGAGAACGGGATTGATCCGTCAGCCCTGCTCGACCCGAATCAGCAGAAAGACACCTTTAAAAAGCGCGATCTGGCCCGGGAGCGACTGCAGGAACTTATCACCGAAGAGATCCATCGACGCCGCGATGCCCAAGCCAACGGCGAAGCGCCGCTGGACGACATGCTCAATATCTATATGACTGCCAGCTACGAAGACGGCCGCACACTTACAGAGCATGAAATCACCGGCCTGGTTATCTGGTTTATGTTTGCCGGTCACCACACCAGCTCAAACACATCCGCCTGGACTCTGGTTGAGATAGCGAGACACCCCGAATACCACCAAGAGCTGATCGGCGAAATCGACAAGCTGTTCGCCGGCGACCAGGAACTCAGTTTCAATGCCTTGCGTGAAATACCGCTGCTGGAAGGCTTTATACGCGAAGCGCTGCGCCTACATCCACCGCTGAACGCAATTTCACGTCGTGTGATGAAACCGTTCGAATACAAAGGCTACCTTATTGAGCCAGGCAAGAACGTCATGCTCTGCCCCTGGGTAGCCCACAAATTGCCGGAACACTTTCCGGAACCCGAACGGTTCAACCCAAAACGCCCGGCACCAGACAACGTCTTCGCCGCCATTCCCTTTGGCGGTGGCCGCCGCAAGTGTGTGGGCAATGCCTTCGCGCTGCTGCAGGTGAAAGCGATTTTCTGTGAGTTACTGCGAAACTTTGAATTTGAGTTGACCATGCCGCCAGAGCAATATCAGGAAATCATGCCGGCCTTAATTCTGCGCCCCAGCGCCCCCTGTATATTGCGCTATAAACGACGCACCGATATTTAAGCCGGAGGATATTGGTATGACAAAACTCTGCATCAAAATTGATTTGGATCTCTGTCAGGGCCACGGTGTCTGCCAGGCCGAAGCTGGAGAGGTATTCGAACTACAAGATACCGACGCACCTTACCCACAGGCCGTGGTTATCAAAGAAAACGTTGGCAATGACGATCGAGAAAAAGTGCTAAAAGCAGAAAAATTCTGCCCTAATGCCGCAATAACCGTTACCGAAGAATAACTATAGAACAGGGTTATACCATGCCCAAGCTACTGCTGCGTTTTGATATGCGCAACCCTGATTTTGGCGCCGACCAGCGCGCGCTCTACGATGCCGCGCTCGATATGGCCGAGTGGGCCGATCAGCAGGGCTTTGACTGCATTCAAATCAGCGAGCATCACGGCTGCGAAGACGGCTATTTACCTTCTCCTATTGTATTAGCGGCTGCCATGGCGGCGCGAACCAAGCGCATTCGACTGCGTATGGCACTGATCATTCTGCCGTTTCACGACCCTGTTCGTGTCGCCGAAGACCTCGCTGTACTCGATATCATCAGCAACGGCCGGTTGGATGTTGTCGTGGGCGCTGGTTACGTACCGGAAGAGTTCGCCATGTTCGCGGTGGAGCTCAAAGATCGCGGCCGGCTGATGGAAAGCAAAATCACTGCACTAAAAAATGCCTGGACCGGCGAGCCCTTTACCTACGAAGGTCGTCCCGTGCGGGTAACACCGCGGCCGCTACAAAAACCACATCCCCCGCTGTGGATGGGCGGCTCAAGCAAACCCGCCGCCCGCCGCGCTGCGCGTATGGTGGACTACTTTTACACTGAGAACCGCGAGCTGTTTGCTGAGTTTAACGCCGAACGACAACGTCTTGGCAAAAGCGCCATACCGTTTATGGAGCTCGGCTCCGGCTTCTTTGTTGTCGCCGAAAACCCGGACGCCGAATGGCAGCGCATGGCGCCCCACATACTGTTCGAATGCAACAGCTACGGCAAATGGCAAGCTTCTTCTGCAATGCAGGGCCAGTATCTGGAAATGACCGATGCCGAGCCGCTGCGTCAAACCGGCCTGTATCCAATCATCCGGCCCACTGAGGTCGATAGCTACCTCGACGCATTAGGTGACAACGCCCAACTCTGCCTCCACCCACTCATTGCCGGGCAAGCTCCAGCAGACGGTTGGCGCCAACTGAATGATTTTGCGACGCATGTACTGCCTCGCCTGAAAACCAGAGAACAAGTATGAAAAGACTGACCGTTGCGCTGGCCGCCAGCCTTGCCCTGAGCGCCTGCACTAAACCGGATCTGACCTACAGCGGTCCGCAGGCCGATTGGCCCGTGATTGGCCAGAACAGCGCCGGGCAGCGCTACTCTGCGCTGAACCAGATTGATCGCAAGAATGTAAAATATCTGAAACCCGCGTGGACTTACCAGCTCAAGGATTTTTCCGACGGCGGTGAAACTCACGGCGCCACCGCCCTACAACTCACCCCCCTTGTGGTAAACGACACTATGTATGTGTGTACGCCCTACAACCGGGTGATTTCTCTAAACCCGGAAACAGGCGAAGAACACTGGGCTTATGATCCGCAAGTGGATCTGACCGGGGTGTATACCCCGGCCTGTCGCGGAGTCAGCTACTGGGAGGGCAACGCTGGTGCGCAGTGCAACCGCCGTATTTACGTCGGCACGCTGGACGCCCGACTGATAGCGATTGACGCGGACACCGGCAAACCCTGCCCGTCCTTCGGTGCCCATGCTCAGACCCCAGGTAGCATCGACTTGACCCAGGGTGTCGGTGAAGTACGCCAAGCCGAATACTACGTCACCTCGCCGCCGCTGGTGATGGGCAACAAGATCATTACCGGCGCCTTTGTGCAAGATGGCCAGCGTACCGATGCCCCCAGTGGCGCCGTTCGCGCCTTTGACGCCGTGTCAGGAGACTTGTTGTGGGCCTGGGATCCCGTGCCACCCGGCCATAAAGCCGTCACCGCCGCAGACATCAAACAGGGCAAAAACCTCACGCCCGGCACGCCCAATGCCTGGGGCATACTGTCCGGCGACGAGGAGCGCAATCTGGTGTTTGTACCCACCGGCAACCCCGCACCGGATCACTACGGCGGCAAGGAGCGTGGCGACCTGGATTACTACGGCAGCTCGGTCGTGGCGCTCAATGCCGACACCGGCAAGGTGATCTGGCATTTTCAGACGGTTCACCACGACGTCTGGGATTACGACGTTGCAGCGCAACCCGTCGCTTTCGACTTCAAGGGGACGGGAGCAGAAAAGAGACCTGCCATTGCGGCTGCCACCAAAATGGGTCACGTATTTTTTCTTGACCGCGAAACCGGCAAACCCCTGTTGCCCGTCGAGGAACGTCCGGTACCGCAAACCGATGTCGTCGGCGAATTCACCTCACCTACGCAGCCGTTTCCAGTAAAACCAAAACCTCTGCACCCGGCCACACTGACCCGCGATGAAATCTGGGGAATTACCCCTTGGGACAAAAAATACTGCCGCGAATTCTTCGATCGTCTGCGCTACGAAGGCATTTTCACGCCGCCATCCTATCAAGGCACACTGGCTTACCCCGGCCTCGGCGGCGGGATCAATTGGGGCTCTGTGTCGATTGATCCGGTGAACGAGCGCATGGTGGTCAACCTGCAAATTGCGCCTTTCACCATGAAGGTGGTTCCTCGGGCAAACGTCAGCGAAAGCAATGGTAGCGACCTAGTAGGCTTAGCACCTCAGGAAGGCACACCCTACGCGGTAACTCGCAATGTCTTCGCCACCGCCTGGCCAGATATGAAACCCTGCGTTGAGCCGCCTTGGGGCAAGCTGGTATCGATTGACCTCAATAGCGGCGACATTCTGTGGGAACGCACGCTTGGTAACCTCAATAAACTTGCACCACTGGGGCTGGGCAAGCTTTTCCCCTGGGGTACGCCGAATACCGGCGGTTCCATTCAGACAGCCGGTGGTCTCATTTTTATCGGTGCGACAATGGATAACTACTTTCGCGCCTTCGACAGCGACACCGGTGAACTGCTCTGGGAATACGAACTTCCCTCCGCAGCACACGCTACGCCTATGACTTATCGTCTGTCGCAGCAGAGCAAGCAATACGTTGTTATTGCAGCAGGCGGGCACGGCCCGCTGGGCAGCCAGGCCGGAGACACGTTAATCGCCTTTGCCCTGGAGGACTAATATGAGCTCCCTGAGCACCGACTTTTTTGTTCGCTATTACCAAGCCTACAACAGTGAAGATCCGGCGGCGCTAACACTGTTTTATAGCCCCGACGTGATCTTTACAACAGCTCAGGGTGAACAACGCGGCGTGGAAGCTATTCTGGATACGTACGGGTATCTGATCGGCCAATTTGAAGACCGCATGACACCAGACAGCATTCTGGTAGATGGCAATCGCGCGGCGGTAGAAATTACTGACGTCTTTACGGCGCGCCAAGATGTTGCTGACTTTATGGGCGTGTCATTGAAAAAGGGCGAATCGCTCACCTTGAAGCTCTGCGCGCTGTATACGGTAAGCAACAATAAAATCACCCACGCAACCATCTATACCCGCTAGCTCGCCAACCCATTCACGATAAAGGAGCCCCAGATGATCCAACACCTGTGCCTGATCAACTTCAAACAGGAACTCGATACCGAAACCCAGCAGAAGGTTATCGACGCCTATAACAAACTGCCCGCATTGATTCCGGGCATTAAAAGTTTCAAATGCGGCATGGATTTGCAATTGCTGGAAGGCAACTACCATTTCGGAATTGTGGCGGAATTCGACAGCCAGGAAGCCTTCCAAGCCTACTCTGTGCACCCGGCGCAGGCGGAAGTTATTTTTCCGGTGGTGGGTGAATTGATGGCCGGGTACACCACCGCGCAATTTGCGCTGTAGGTTGACACTAGGCGGCAGGCGGCTTCCCTCAGGAAGTAGCCTGCTGTTGTGTTCAGCCTAACTTTTTCTGTAGCTTCATTGTTTGCGTGCGTTTACGCAGCCGGATATTCAGCAGCTCAACACTGACTGAAAATGCCATCGCAAAATATACATAGCCCTTCGGTACGTGCACATCAAAACCTTCGGCTATTAGTGTCACACCAATCAGAATGAGAAATGCCAGCGCCAGCATTTTAATGGTGGGGTTTGCATCAACAAACTCGGCGATGGATTTGGAAGCCAACAGCATCACCAGCACCGATACCACGACTGCGATGACCATAATGGAAATCTGATCGACCATACCGACTGCGGTAATGACCGAGTCCAGCGAAAACACAATGTCCAGTATCGCGATCTGAACAAGCACACTACCGAAACTCGCCACCACCACACTGATAGTCGAATCCTCCCCAACCTCAAAACTGTTATGAATTTCGTGGGTAGATTTCATTAGCAAAAACAAACCGCCACCGATCAAAATCATGTCGCGCCCGGAGATACCTTCGCCCAGCAGGTGAAACACATCTGCGGTAAGCCCCATCACCCAGGTCAAAGCAAAAAGCAGCAGCAGTCGAGCCAGCATAGCCAGCCCCAATCCAATACGCCGTGCATTGTCCCGCTGGTGTACGGGTAGTCGGCTAACCAGAATTGAAATAAAAATGATGTTATCGATGCCTAGAACGATTTCCAGCGCAATCAGCGTTGAAAGCGCAACCCAGGCTTCGGGACTTGCCAACCATTCCACTAGCTTGTCTCCCCTGACAAACGTTTATGCATATAAGACAGACCGAGAAGTGCCAGGCCCAAACCCATAAACGAGGCGACCCGCAGCAGCCCGGCCAGATCCGACATATCCACCAGAAAAATCTTGGCGATAACGGCGAGCAGCATACACATTCCCACCTTATAAAGCTGTGTTTTCTGTAGCCGGGTGGCCTGTAACACCGCGCCGATTGCAATCAACAACCAAACCAGAGAATAGGTGTACAACTCGCCACTGGAGGTGGGTAAATAATCACTCACATCGCCATTCCACAGGTGGCGTATTTCGAGATTAATAAATACAAACAGCGCCACCATACCGACAACTCCTGCCATATTGCGCCACCGCGCAAGATAATAGCGACGCACTAACCAGGCCATCACCACCGGCAACCCGTACGCCAACAGCAGCGAATTAAACACCGGAGTAGTCGCCACCACCTGATACCCGAAATACGGGTTATGGGCGGTAAGTAGCAGCGCAAAAGCCCCCAGACTGGCGCAGAGCAACACTTTCGCTGCCACCGCGTAGATGCCGCGCAGGTGCTCCGAGAGCTGCCCGCGGTAATGGTATGCCAGCGCCAAAGCGGCCCAGAGATTGACATTGATCGCCGCCTCTAGGTAACTGAAGCGGTCGATGAAGATCTGACCGTCATACAACCAGTAGCGGGTTTCCGCGCCCAGGGTCAACACCAGCAAATGCAGGGCAGCGGCTTCCAACCAAGCGCGCAGCGGATTGTCGGAATTCAAAAACCGAGCGGCGACAACGCAACAGGCTGTCGCACCGCCGTAGGTCCACAGTGACCAGTGCGTGCCCCCGAGGGTATCGGCATAACTGAGCAGCCACGGATTAAAGGTAAGACGTGTTACCACCACGGCCACCAACAGCTTCACCAACCAGTCGACACTCTGCAGCTGATAGCGCTTGATCAGCCAGCTCAGAGAGATCAACTGCAATGCCAGAGCAAGGGTTAGTCCCGCCTCCTGAAAAGCTATGGCGACAGCAACTGAGTACGCTGCGTGGCCCGCCAGCAGGAGCCACACGGCGGGGATATCACGCTCAGCGCGTGCCAACCGCTGTGTTGCGTAGAATATATAGGCGCCGCCTAGCATCAGTGTGATCGCAGACCAGTGCCAGCCTTGGAGAAGCTCTGGCAGCTGCAGATAGGTCACCGACAGCCACAATACCGGCGACAAGAAGGCCAGCGAAGACCAAACAGCGACCAGTCGAGACTGACGCAACAGCCATACGCCACCCACACTGAACAAGCTGGCGGCGATGACATAAGCCCAAAACTTGTCGACGGGCGCCGTCACCACGTGACTCTGCCCCGACAGCAGCGGAACCAGTGAAATCACGATCAATACAACGGCACTTAACCAAGGAAACGGACACAGGTCTTCCCGCTGACGTGCAGCGACCAGCAGCACCGCGGCAAAGGGTAAATGCAACACAAACGCACTCAGCGAGAATGGCTGCAGCAATGACAACGCCAATAGAGACAGCAAAAGCAGCAAGCCAATTTGATCGCGGCGGTAATCGCTCGACAACAACGTGCGCCATGACAATGTCGCCAAACGGATCCGATGGACAGACAGACGCCAATCAAGGTGTGGAATGGCCAACAGCGCGTAGGCGAGTAGCGCCAAATACAGCGGCCGGAACTGATGCGCGGAACTTTCCCCCAGCGACACCACCCCCCAAAATACCATCCCCGCCAACGCGCCGTACCACAGCCAGGGCCGGTAAACGTAACGCAACAAACACAGTGCTGCGGTGGACACAATAAGCGCATAGATCAGCGCTCCAGTCATATTATTACTGCCGCTACTCACCAACGCCGGCACAACGTATGCGCCGAGTAACCCGATGCCCGCCAATACCGGGCCGTGGCGCAAAGCCAGGATCATGGTAACGAAAGAAATCACCGCGAGCAGTGTAAAGACCAGCCCCGGACTCATCAGCTGATACAGGTGCAGTGCCGCCAACAATGCCGCATACAGGGTAATACTGGCGCCTCCCGCCAACGCCGCGACCGCCGGTTGCGGCCCAACTTTGCGGAAAAGGTATTCAGCCACCGCATGCAACAGCAATCCCGTAACCACGGCCAACCCGATGCGCGCGGCCGGGCCCAGCAGGCCCTGCTCAATGCCGTAACGCACCATGAATATGCCAGCAAGGCCAATACAGCCACCACCAAGCCAGATCATCCAGAACTCTTTGAGCTTGCTAAGCCAGAGATTTCCTTGAGAATAGCTATTAGCAGGAGTGGAGGTTCCGGGCGTGGAGGTTCTGGATGCGGGATCAGCAGGTGATGGGGCTACAGGTGGAGGGTCCTTAACAGGTGCTGGTGCGGGTGGCCGCCGGGGTGAAGACGCCCGATCGCGCGGGGCATACAGCTGCTGTTCCTTCAGGTGCCACAACTGCTGCTGCAGCTCGCGCAGCTGTTGCTCTAGCGCTCGGGTTCGGTTAAAGGCCACCCAGCCCAACACTGCACCCACACCAAGCCCCAGCGGGATCAGCCCCAGAATAATAAATTCCATACGCTCCGCCTCGTTTTATTCTATGCACACCATACCGAACTCTAGCCGATCATGAATAGCTCGCGTTCTCATCTACAGCGCACGATGGCTTCCGGGTATGACTACAGCACGTGCTAAACTAGGCTGCAATACGCCGGCTTATCCGGCTGTAACCGCGGCGCCTATAAACATAACCAAGAAAATGTTTTATAAAGGGCCTCAGGCATACTGTTGGTAGGACTCATGACTTCAGACACACCCGCCAAACTCGGCAAGCAGGCACTGAAAACTCTCGTGGCCCGCGAAAAAATTCTCAATGCGGTTATTTCGCTGATTAACGAGGGCGGGTTTGGCGCAGCAACGTCCAGTAAAATTTCGCGCCGCTCGGGGCTGACCTGGGGTGCAGTGCAGCACCACTTCGGCTCAAAGGAAGATATTCTCGCGGCCATTCTCGATCACTCGCACCAGCGTTTTACCGAGCTGATGGATAGCGACGCAAGCACCAACGGCAGCCTGAAAAAGCGCGTGGATTTGTTTGTTGAGCGCATGTGGCAGCACTACCAGAGTGATCTTTACGTGGCCACCTTGGAAATACTGCTTGCCAGCCGCAAACATCCGCTACAAGCCGCAGACTCCAAAATAAAGCAACAGTCGTCTAGCCACGCCGGTACCATGCAAGCCTGGTTTGCCGACAGCGGCTTGAGCGATGAAGCGCTACTCGAAGCACTTATCTACACCCATACATTTCTTACTGGACTGATGATTGAACAGGTGTTCGAAGGCGAAATTGCCAACGAAGAAGCGCACCTGGCGCGCATCAAACGCAGCATGCTGCAAATGTTGCGCGGTAAGCGCCTGCTATGAGGCGCTTCGCGCCGGGAAATAGACTTTGAAATTGGCGCCTTCACCTTCCCGGCTTTCCAGTTCAATACTGCCCTTGTATTGATCGACAATCTTCTTACAGATCGCCAGCCCAATACCCGAGTGCTGCTGGTCGTTGCGCTCGGCAAATTCGAATATATTTTTATGTTGTTCCTGCGCTATACCGCTACCATTATCACGCACGTGGAATCCAATGCGCTGGCCATCAGCGGGGCGCAGCGGGCCAATTTCGATCACCGGCGCTTCCTTGGCGCCCGAAAAGCGCAGCGCATTACTAACCAGATTCAAAAGAATCTGCTGCAAGTGATAGTCGGCCACCGGGAGGGCCGGCAATGTGTTGTGAATGACTGTGATTTCCCGTTTACGGATTTCCAACCCGAAATCACTCAACACGTCTTCTAATACCTGATTGGTATCAGTATCACTCTCTGGCAGGGTGACGGATTCAATGCGCGCATAGGAAAGCAGGGAGTCAATCAGATTGGTCATACGCTCGCAGGTTCGCGCAATATCATCGGCACCACGTCGCGCGTCGCTGTCGGCCTCAGGCCCCAGGCGACTGCCCAATAATTGCGCTTGCGCCCGGATCTTTTTCAATGGCTCACGCAAATCGTGGGCGGTGATATCCGCGTACTGTTCAAGTTCACGGTTACTTACTTCGAGCGCGCGATTGTTCACTTCGAGCAGGTATTTTGCATTGGCCAGTTCGACCGTGCGGTGCTCTACCTGTTCTTCTAATCGCGCAGACAGCGCTTCCAGTTCACGGGCCTGCTGGGCATTGCGCGCCGCCTTTTCCCGCAGATCGTCATTCAAGCTCTGTAACTGCGAATTGCTGGGAATGGCCAGTGCGCGCGGGATCAGCGGCCAAACCAGAATAGCCGTCCCAATGGACGCAAGGGCAGTAACAGCCTTGACTGTTCCGCTGAACCAGTAAGCGCCATACCAAACGTTATAGATATTCACCAGGTGAGTGGCGCCACACGCAAAGATAAACACGGCGAACAAGATGAAGATGTAGTTGAATTGCAGATCATCGCGGCGCTTCACAAGATAAACCAGCGCCAATGGAATGGTGAAGTAAGACAATACGATAATCGCATCCGTCACTACATGCAGCGACACCAGGCGATCATCCCACAAGTAGCAGTGCCCATGCGGCGGCATCTTATTCCCGAAAAAGCTACTCCAGAAGCTCTCCATGGCTTGGACTCTCCTACCTGTGCGTAATGGACGAGGTTATTACTACTGTAAACTAACTAAGCAGTATAGCCAAAACGAAGGTGACCAAAACCGCACACTGCGTTGAGCTACAGAACGCAGATGACTATCACACTTAGAGGATCCGGGTGGGGTACTATCAGGCG
>NZ_JBFJTH010000120.1:0-11759 GCF_041625495.1 Litorivivens sp.
GCTGATGATCAAGATTAGTAAAGGTCTGGATTTGCCCATCACCGGCGCCCCGGCTCAGCAGATAGATGCTGGTCCGAAGGTGCGCACGGTGGCCGTGGTTGGATTCGACTACGTGGGTATGAAGCCGACTATGGAAGTGTCGGTAGGGGATCGGGTTAAAACCGGTCAATTGCTGTTTACCGACAAGAAAACGCCTGGGGTGCGCTATACCGCGCCGGCAACCGGTGTGATTTCGGCGATTAATCGCGGTGAACGTCGTGTGCTGCAATCTGTCGTTATTGACGTAGAGGAAGACGACTACGTTGATTTCGGGAAGGTTGACGCTGGCCAGATCGGTTCACTGGAAGAAAGCGCGCTTCGCGACAAGCTGGTGGAATCCGGTTTGTGGTGTGCGTTGCGAACCCGACCGTTCAGCAAAACGCCGGCGCTCGATGCAAAGGCCGCTGCGATTTTCGTTAATGCCATGGACACTCGACCGCTGGCAGGCGATCCGCAGGTGGTTATTGGCGAATATCGTGAAGATTTCGTCAATGGGTTGGCAGCGCTGTCGCGTCTGAGCGGTAAGGTTTTTGTCTGCAAGGCACCGGGTGCTGATATCCCCGAAGCTGCAGGCGTTACCACCGAGGAATTTGCCGGTCCGCATCCGGCAGGTCTGCCGGGCACCCACGTACACTATTTGCTGGGGGCATCCAGTAAGCAAGTCGCCTGGACAGTGGACTACCAGGACGTGATTGCCATCGGTAAGTTGCTAACTACCGGCAACCTCTGGACAGAGCGCGTAGTGGCACTGGCTGGCCCACAGGTTGATAACCCACGCTTGTTGCGTACCCGTCTTGGTGTGCATTTGGAAGAATTGGTTGCCGGGCAGGTAAAAGCTGAGGACAGCCGCATTATTTCCGGTTCTGTGTTGGGCGGCCGAACTGCACGTGGTCCCGTTGCCTATTTGGGTCGCTACCACACGCAGGTCAGTGTGTTGAAAGAAGGCACTGAGCGCGAGTTTATGGGCTGGCTGTCACCGGGCACCCAGAAACACTCCACGCTGCGCATTTATCTGTCCCAGTTTGCACCCAAGCGCCTGTTCAATTTCAACACCAACACCAACGGTAGTGAACGTGCCATGGTTCCGGTAGGCGTGTATGAAAACATTATGCCGCTGGATATTCTGCCGACCCAGTTGCTGCGTTCGCTGATTGTGGGTGACACCCAGATGGCGCAATCACTGGGAGCATTGGAGCTGGATGAAGAAGATCTGGCTCTGTGCACTTACGTGTGCCCGGGCAAGTACGAATACGGTCCGATTCTGCGTGAGAACCTCACGCGCATCGAACATGAGGGTTAATGATGGCGTTGCGTAAATTACTCGATTCTATGGAGCCGCACTTTCACAAGGGCGGCCGTTACGAGAAGTGGTACGCCCTCTATGAGGCGGTCGATACCATCTTTTATTCTCCGTCGTCGACAACCAAGACGACGGCTCACGTGCGCGATGGCATTGACCTGAAACGCATCATGATTACTGTGTGGTTCTGTACCTTCCCGGCGATGTTCTTCGGCATGTGGAACGTTGGCTATCAGGCCAACTCCATATTGCTGGAAACCGGCGCGGCCATGAACGCCGACTGGCGTACACCGTTGATCGCCGCACTGGCGGGTAACGACCCGGCGAGTTGGTGGGATAATTTCTGGTACGGCTTCTGGTACTTCGCGCCGATCTATTTTGTCACCTTTGTGGTTGGTGGCTTTTGGGAAGTGCTGTTTGCCATGAAGCGTGGCCACGAAGTTAACGAAGGTTTCTTCGTTACCTCCATACTGTTTGCCTTGACCTGTCCGCCCAGCATTCCACTTTGGATGGTGGCGCTTGGGATCACTTTCGGTGTTGTGGTTGGCAAGGAAGTGTTTGGCGGTACCGGCAAAAACTTCCTTAACCCGGCGCTGACCGGCCGTGCCTTCCTGTTCTTTGCCTACCCGGCGAGCATGAGTGGCGACGCGGTATGGACAGCCGTAGATGGCTTTACCGGCGCAACGGCACTGTCAATTGCCGCCAGCGATGGTCTGGCCGCGCTGCAGAGCAGTCTCAGCTGGTGGAATGCCTTTACCGGTTTGATGCCGGGTTCTATTGGTGAAACGTCTACTTTGGCTATCTTTATCGGCGGTGCCTTCCTATTGTGGACCCGCATCGCCTCATGGCGCATTGTTGCCGGCGTTATGCTGGGCATGATCGCGCTGTCGACTCTGTTTAACAACGTCGGTTCTACCAATCCCATGTTTGAACTGCCATGGTACTGGCATATGGTCATTGGCGGTTTTGCCTTCGGTATGATCTTTATGGCTACTGATCCTGTGTCAGCGTCTATGACCAATACCGGTAAGTGGATTTTTGGTGCATTGATTGGCGTGATGGTGGTTCTGATCCGTGTCGTAAACCCAGCCTTCCCAGAAGGCATGATGTTGGCGATTCTGTTCGCTAACCTGTTTGCGCCTCTGATCGATCACTTCGTTGTAGAAGCAAACATCAAGCGGAGGCTCGCGCGTGGCTAGTAACGACACTATCAAGAAAACGCTGCTGGTCGCCGTTGCGCTGTGTATCGTCTGCTCGTTGGTGGTATCCAGTGCAGCGGTACTGTTGAAACCAGCGCAGGTGAAAAACAAGGCGCTGGACCGCAAGAGTAATATTTTGGCGGCGGCAGGTATGCTTGAGCCAGGTCAGAGTGACGCTGAGATTGAAGAGGAATACGCCTCCAAGATCACGCCGCGTATTGTTGACCTGACAACTGGCAGATATACCGACCAGTTTGACCCGAAAAACTTTGAGCAGCGCAAAATTGCCAAAAACCCGAAAACATCAACCAATCTGAGCGATGCCGACGATCAGGCCAATATTTCGCGCCGTGAGAATTACAGCATTGTCTACCTGGTAGAGACTAACGGTCAGCTTGAAAAGATCATTCTGCCGGTTCACGGCTATGGCCTGTGGTCGACGCTGTACGGTTTTCTGGCGCTGGAATCTGACCTCAATACTGTCGCTGGCTTTGGTTTTTATGAGCATGGCGAAACCCCAGGGCTTGGCGGCGAAGTCGACAACCCCAAGTGGAAATCGCTGTGGCAGGGAAAAGAGGTTTACGACAATGGTCAGGTTGCTCTTGGCGTAGTCAAGGGTGCTGTTGACCCCGATAAAAACGGTTCCGAACATAAAGTAGACGGCCTGTCGGGCGCGACACTGACCAGTAACGGGGTCACCAACCTGGTGCAGTTCTGGATGGGTGAAATGGGATACAAACAGTTTCTGGCTAACTTGAAGTCAGGGGAGGCGTAATCGTGTCGATGAAGGAAACCCTCACGGGACCGGTATTCAACAATAACCCGATTGCCTTGCAGATTCTGGGTATTTGTAGTGCGCTGGCGGTTACCTCCAGCATGAAAGTTACCCTGGTGATGTGCGTATCGGTTATCGCTGTTACAGCCTTTTCCAGTATGGCGGTTTCAAGTATCCGCCATCATATTCCCAGCAGCATTCGAATCATCGTGCAGATGGTTATTATCGCTTCGTTGGTTATCGTGGTAGATCAGCTACTCAAGGCCTTCTTTTTCACCATCAGTAAACAGCTGTCGGTGTTTGTTGGCCTGATCATTACCAACTGTATTGTCATGGGCCGCGCTGAAGGCTTTGCCATGAAAAACGGTCCCGTTGCCAGCTTTGTTGATGGTGTGGGCAATGGTCTGGGATACAGTGTCGTGCTCCTGTTCGTCGCCTTCTTCCGTGAGCTGTTCGGCTCCGGCAGCCTTTTCGGTGTCCAGCTGCTGGAAACCGTAAACAATGGTGGCTGGTATGTGCCTAACGGCCTGATGCTGTTGCCACCCAGTGCATTCTTCCTGATTGGGTTCTTTATCTGGGCGCTGCGTGCCTGGAAAACTGACCAGGTGGAAGAGCCTGAATTCAAGATTTGCTCCAATACCCGTGCACAGGAGGCCGTGTAAATGGAATACTATCTGAGCCTCTTTATACGCTCGGTTTTTATCGAGAACATGGCCCTGGCGTTCTTCCTCGGCATGTGTACTTTCCTGGCAATTTCGAAAAAGATTCAAGCAGCCATTGGTTTGGGTATCGCTGTAATCGTGGTGTTGACCATTACGGTTCCGGTGAACAACCTGATATACACCAATCTGCTGGCCGATGGTGCTCTGGCCTGGGCCGGATACCCCGACGTCGACCTGAGTTTTCTTGGTTTGCTGAGTTATATCGGTGTAATCGCAGCCATTGTTCAGATCATGGAAATGTTTCTGGACAAATATGTGCCCGCGCTTTACAGCGCACTGGGTGTGTTTCTGCCGCTGATCACGGTTAACTGTGCCATTATGGGGGCTTCCCTGTTTATGGTAGAGCGCGACTACAACCTTGGCGAATCCGTGGTGTATGGCGCTGGCGCTGGCACAGGCTGGGCCTTGGCCATCGTTGCTCTGGCGGGAATTCGTGAGAAAATGAAATACAGTGATGTTCCCGAAGGCCTGCGTGGTCTCGGTATTACCTTCATCACCGTTGGCTTGATGTCGTTGGGCTTTATGTCCTTCGGCGGCATCGACCTGTAACCGAGAGGAGACTGACGTAGTGAATACAGTAATCATTCTCGGTGTCACCATGTTCACCGCGGTTGTATTGTCGCTGGTGGCGGTGATCCTGTTTGCCCGCTCCAGACTGGTTAGCTCGGGCAATGTGAATATCGAGATTAATGGCGAGAAGACCATCACAGTACCTGCAGGCGACAAGCTGCTCGGTACATTGGCTTCCAACAACCTGTTCCTGGCATCAGCTTGTGGCGGCGGCGGCAGCTGCGCCCAGTGCAAATGTATTGTGAGTGAAGGTGGCGGTTCGTTGCTGCCGACCGAGGAAGCACATTTTACACCGCGCGAAGCCCGTGAGGGTTGGCGCCTGTCCTGTCAGACTCCAGTCAAGCAGGATATGAAAATTGAAATCCCTGAAGAGGTCTTTGGGGTCAAGCAGTGGGAGTGTACGGTTGAATCCAACCCCAATGTGGCGACCTTTATCAAAGAACTCACACTGCGGTTGCCTGAGGGTGAGAATGTAGATTTTCGCGCCGGCGGTTACGTGCAGCTGGAATGTCCTCCGCATCTGGTGAAGTACAAGGATTTCGATATTCAGGAAGAGTATCTGGATGACTGGAAAAAGTTCGGTTTCCTGGATCTCGAATCCAAGTGCAACGAGACGACGATTCGCGCTTACTCAATGGCCAACTATCCAGAAGAGAAGGGCATCGTTAAATTCAACATTCGCTGTGCGACTCCGCATCCGAGTGACCTGACAGTCCCTCCCGGTATCATGTCTTCGTGGGTATTCAACCTGAAGCCCGGTGACAAGGTGAAGGTCTACGGTCCATTTGGTGAGTTTTTCGCCAAGAAAACCGATGCTGAAATGGTGTTTATCGGCGGTGGCGCCGGTATGGCCCCAATGCGCTCGCATATCTTTGACCAGCTCAAGCGACTCAGCAGCACCCGCAAGATTTCGTTCTGGTACGGTGCCCGCTCTATGCGCGAAGCCTTCTACGTCGAAGAGTTCGACAAGCTGGCGGAAGAGAACGAGAACTTTAAGTGGCATTTGGCGCTGTCAGATCCGCTGCCGGAAGACAACTGGAACGGCCTGAAAGGCTTTATCCACCAGGTCTTGTACGATAACTACCTGAAGGATCACCCAGCACCGGAAGACTGTGAGTTCTACATGTGCGGACCGCCCATGATGAACGCAGCTTGTATCAAAATGCTGGAAGATCTCGGTGTTGAGAAAGACAATATTCTGCTGGATGACTTCGGTGGCTGATTTGTTTTCATCGATACTGCAAAGGGCAGCCCTCGGGCTGCTCTTTTTCGTTATAGCCGGCTGCAGTCAAAAGCCGGAACTGGTCAAACTCAGCGGCGATACCATGGGTACGCGCTACAACATCAGTTTGATGGCCCCGCGGGACTTCGAGGCAGAGGCGGCACAGCAACAGCTTGATGCGTTGCTACAGGCGTTTAATCAAATAGCGTCAACTTACGAGCCGAAATCGGAAGTGAATGCGCTGTCGGCGATGACGCTAGAGGATTGGCACGATATCAGTCATACCCTGTCGGATATGCTGTTGATCAGTCTTGAGGTCAATTGGCTGACCGGCGGAGCCTTTGATGTAACGATTTCGCCGCTGGTGGAATTGTGGGGGTTCGGTGCTGAACGCCGTCGGCAACATGTGCCTTCACAGAGTGCGATCGATGCGGCGTTGGAAGAGACGGGCTTTCGGCATCTGCAGCTGGACCTGACTGAGCCTCGTATCAAGATTAAGCAACCGGTCACGGTAGACCTATCGGGTATTGCCAAAGGTTACGGCGTGGATATGGTTGCGCAGTGGCTGGAGCGCCAGGGCGTGGCGAACTACCTTGTGGAAATTGGCGGTGAAATCCGCGCCGCAGGTCAAAGTGCTCGTGGTGATGTCTGGCGTGTGGGCATTGAAAAACCTCAGGGCCTTGCCGCCGGCGTGCAACAGGCGATTCGAGTCAGTGGTGTGGGACTGGCGACATCTGGTGACTATCGCAATTATTTCGAGGATAACGGGACGCGGTACTCCCATACCCTTGATCCCAAAACCGGCTATCCGATTAAGCACCGCACCGCGTCGGTGACAGTGATTGCAGAAAACGCTGCCTATGCCGATGCCCTGGCTACCGGTTTGTTGGTGCTGGGTGGGGACAAGGCACTGAAACTCGCGGAAACTCACAATCTCGCGATTTTTGTGATTGAGAAAACCGATAGTGGCTTTGAAACCCGCTGGAGCAAAGCATTTGAACCCTACCTCGACTAGGGCGTATGGTAGAGGAGAGGTGATTGTATGAAGATGTTACTCGTTACATTTGTTGTCATGCTGTTTCTGGTGACGATTATGGCCATTGGTGTACTGATGGGGCGCAAGCCCATCAAAGGCTCCTGCGGGGGCGTTGGTAATGCGCTGGGTGACCCGGATTATATCTGCGACCTGTGCGGCAATGATCCGAAAAAGTGCGAGGAAGAAACTGAGAAGGCGGCGAAAGCGGCAGGGTCGAACGGTAATTTTTACGACGCCAGCTAAGACCTCTCCTGTGCGCAGGCGGCCAGGCCGCTGCGTCGCAGGGGAAATAGCCGGTCTCAGTTAAGCTTGTACTTTCTTTTCAGTTCCCGCAATACGTCAGCGATTTCTCCATCCATGACCCGAAAGCCTGCCACCGGCTGCGGAAAAGTGTCGCTGGCGTGTCGCTTCAATCCCTTTGAGAAGACGCCCAGATTGATCCACACATCGCCGCGGATGCAGACCGGAGAACAGCCGGAAACGCCGTAGTCTACCTTGCAGCTGGCGTAGCCTGTGTGACCCTCGGTGCGCTCTATGCTCAGTAACTCACAGTTTTCTTCCAACATGCGCTGACCCTTGCTCACCCCTTGATCGAAGTGGTAGCACATAAACTGCACATCGCGACGGCATTGGTCGAGAACTTGCCGATCAAGTGGCTGCGTCGGCAGGTAGGGCAGGGTACTGGCAAAACGAAGGGTGTCATTGAACTGACAGCGCGGCGCGCGCAATACCAGCAAGGCCCAGTCGTCGATTTCATCGCTGTTCCAGCTCAGGCGGGGGCTAGCGGCAATTTCCTCCGGGTTTACCCAGCTGCCATCGGGGAGTTCTACCTCAATATCTGCGCGATTTGCGAGTCGGCTGAAGCGCTGGTCAAGCACGCTGTGACCAGCAGTTGATGCGATCCAGTAGCAATCTCCCCCGGCGATCAGCGTGGCGTTACTAAAGGATTCGCGACCGTTGCTTTTTACACGGCGCAATCGGGTGAACACGGCAGGATCGACGGGAGCTTCCACGACAGAGATACGTCGCCGCCGGGTGTTTTCAGAGGCGCTCTCAAGTGTCAGGTAGATTTGCTCGAAGCGTGTCTGCTCGGTGTCACCCAGGTTGATGGTGCTGGCGTAGCTGGCACCGCTTGCGCTCAGCGCCAGTACGCAAAGCAGCAGGAGACGGCGATAGCTGGAGTTATTGCCAGAGCGCACGACGCTTCTCATAGGTTTCCCGACACAGTGCAACGTCGGCCAGGAACTTAGGAAGCTCACTGAGCAACATAGCCTGTGGCCCGTCGACCAATGCTTTCGGCGGTGCTGGGTGAAAGTCCACGAGAATCATATTAGCACCGGCGATCACGCCCTGGGCGGTAGCGTGGCAGATATCCATGACTCCGTCGGGGCTCAGGTCGCGAGTACCAACCGAGTGTGACGGATCGATACACACCGGCATGCGTGTCAGTCGTTTCACCACGGGAATATGGGAAAAATCCACCATATTGCGGTGCGGTGCGCCGAAATCGCTTTTCATGCCGCGCAGGCAGAATATAACCTGGGTATTGCCCTCGCTGGCGAGGTATTCCGCAGCATTCAACGATTCATTCAGGGTGATACCAAAACCGCGTTTCAACAGGGCTGGATAGCGTTGCTGGCGCCCAATGGCTTTTAGCAGTTCAAAATTCTGAGTGTTGCGCGTGCCAATTTGAAGAATGACCCCGGTTGGGCGGCCACATTTTTCCAGGCAGGTATCAATTTCTTCAATATGAGACTCATGGGTGACTTCCATCGCAATCGCAGCAATATTGTGCTTTCCGGCCAGTTCAAATACGTACGGAAGGCAACCCTTGCCATGCCCCTGGAATGCGTAGGGATTGGTGCGCGGCTTGTATGCACCCATACGGGTGCAGCGCTGGCCGTTGTCGGCCAGTGTCTTCATCATAATATCGACGTGCTCGGGATTATCCACTGCGCACAAGCCTGCGAAAACGTGCAGCGTGTCCTGACCGAAGCGCAGCCCTTGGTAATCAAAGCCGCTGATTCGTTGGTCGTCGTGATGGCGTCCGAGGATGCGATACTCTTCGGAGATGCGGATGACACGCTCAACTGCGGGCAATGCTTCCATGTCAGCCGTATCTAGTGGCTTGGTTTCGCCGATCAGATAGATTTCTGTCAGTTGCTGTTGCTGGCCCTGAACCACGTGTTCTTTAACCGTCACGCCGGGCAGCGCATTGAGGTGGAGTAGCGTGGCTTTGTATTCATCTGACTGATGGTCAATGTCCGGGTGCAGTATTAACAGCATGCGTTAGCCTCCAGTAATCATTGAGTGAATGCCGGTTTTTCGGGCATTGGTTCTGCTGCCCCTGAAGTTCGCGTATGATGGGCGGCACTCTTGCAGCACTCTTTGCAAACTACTATAAGCCAAATACACGATCACGCGCCAATGGCCCAGACTTCTTCTCTGCTTTATTCCCTACGGATCGGCTTACGCTACTTTTTCTCTCGGCGCCGAGACCGCTTTCTCTCCCTGGTATCCTGGATATCACTGCTGGGCATGGCGGTGGGTATTACCTCGCTGATCGTGGTGATGTCCGTTATGAACGGGTTCGAGGCAGAGCTTCGTGGCCGGGTGCTGTCGCTGGTGCCTCATGGTTTTGTCGATGGCCCTGAGCGCCGTCTTGATGACTGGCAGTCGCTGGCAGCTCAACTTCGTAAGCAGGCGGGCATTGTTGGTGTGTCGCCGTATGTCGGAACCGCCGCGATGTTGATGCGCGGCGACCGTCTGCGCGGTATCGAACTGTTGGGAATTGATCCGCAGGCAGAGACAGCGGTGTCGGCCATACATGATCAGCTGGTGGCAGGGCGATATCTGGAAAATCCCGACTTTGAAATTCTGTTAGGTGATATTCTCGCCAGGCATCTACAGGTGACCGTAGGCGATAATGTTACGGCGGTATTGCCAATGGTCACGGTCACCCCGCTGGGCATCTATCCTCGTGAAAAAGTCTTGCAGGTCGTTGGTTTATTCAGTGCAGGTGCCGATATCGACGGCAATACCGCGTTCGTACACCTTCGAGATGGGCAGCGCCTGCTGCGTTTGGGGAATGCAGTGAATGGCCTGCGGGTCGAGTTTGACGACCTGTTTGCTGCGCCACAGCGCCTGGCTGCGTTGTCAGGGCAGATGCCAGACGGCACACAAACTCGTTCCTGGGCCGAAACACAGGGCAGTCTTTTTCAGGCGGTGAAAATGGAAAAGAAGATGATCCGCCTGCTTTTGTTTTTTATTGTGGTGATTGCTGCCTTCAATATCATTTCTATCTTAACAATGGCGGTTTCACAGCGGCGCACGGCCGTAGCCGTGTTACGCACAATGGGTGCAACACCGGGAATGGTCATTGGTATTTTTCTCTGTTATGGATTGATGACAGCCTTGTTGGGTATCAGTCTTGGCGGCCTGCTGGGGGTACCGTTGGCGATGAATGTGTCGGAGATTATCGGCTGGCTGGAATCCTTTGCAGGGATCAAGGTCTTTAACCCGGATGTCTACTTTATCAGCGCAATTCCCTCTGAATTCCGCTGGGTAGATTTTACCGGCATTGTTGTTGCGGCTTTTGTGCTGAGCTTGTTGGCGACGCTTTATCCGGCCTGGCAGTCGGCGCGCATTCAGCCCGCTGAAGCGCTGCGTTATGAGTAATTTGCGCGATGAATGAAAAAACTGGGGAATCAATCGTGAACGTGCTGACCTGTCGTGAGCTGCACAAGGAATTTAAGCAGGGGCCTGAGCTGGTGCGCGTGCTTGATGGCGTGGACTTGACGGTAGCGCCCGGCGAGCTGCTGGCGATTGTCGGGCAGTCCGGTTCAGGCAAAACGACTTTGTTACAGTTGCTCGGTGGTTTAGATAAACCAACGTCTGGACAGGTTCATGTGATGGGCGAACCGATTGCAGAATTGTCGGAAAAGGCGCGTTCTGCACTGCGTAATCGCGCACTGGGTTTTGTCTATCAGTTTCACCATCTATTGCCAGAATTCAGCGCTTTGGAAAACGTGGCCATGCCACTGTTAATACGAGGCATGAGCATGCGTGAGGCACAAGCGAAAGCCGCGCCGCTACTCGAACGTGTGGGCCTGTCCCAGCGCTTGAAACACCGTCCGGCAGCGCTCTCAGGCGGCGAACGGCAGCGTGTGGCGATTGCGCGGGCCTTAGTGGGAGAACCCGGTTGCGTGTTGATGGATGAACCCACGGGTAACCTGGATGCCGATAATGCAGCGTCAGTTCAGGCGCTGCTGCTTGAACTGAATGCCTCGGTTAACACCAGTTTTGTGATTGTGACGCATGACCTAACGATGGCCCAGAAAATGGGAACGGTTTACCGGATCGACCACGGTCGATTGTCGCGGGAGCGCTGATATCGTGTGGCGCTTTATTGGAATTCGTTACAGTCTTGATCGCAATGCTGACCATCTGCTCGCGTTTTTGTCGCGTCTTTCCACTGCGGGATTGGTGCTGGGCGTTGCCTTGCTGATTGTTGTGCTGTCGGTGATGAATGGCTTTGACCGGGAAATGCGCGAGCGCATTCTGTCGCTGGTGCCTCACATCACCATCATTCCCTGGTCAAACACAGAAGACTGGCAGGCACTCGCCAGCACGGCTCAACGTCAGCCCGGTGTTGCGGCGGTAGCGCCGTATATTGAATTGCAGGCCATGCTAGCGAAAGGGCGAAGCATGGAGCCTGCATTGATCTATGGTGTTGACGCCGAGATGGAAAAGGGCGCTTCCGGTCTGGCGCGCTTTGTTGATCTGGACGCGTTAAAAGCGGGCGGAGAGTATCCCGCGATCATTCTGGGGCGCGCGCTGGCAGATAATCTCGGTGTAGACGTTGGAGATAAAGTAAATGTGGTGCTTCCGGCAAGC
>NZ_JBFJTH010000121.1:0-11686 GCF_041625495.1 Litorivivens sp.
CGCTGTAGACCTTGTGATTGCGGTCAATGCCACGCTGACGACCGAAGCAGCTCACGACATTGCAGACCGGGTAGAGGACCAGCTTGCAGAGCAGTTCAACGTTTATGACATCAATATTCATATTGAGCCATTCAGTGCAGATTAGGGTAGAGCGCTGATCATCCAGACCGCCGTATGTTTTGGGCGACAATGTAGGGGCTAGCTGACGGGGCTACGCTCTATGACGGTGGTAAGCAGGCATTGGAGGCGTTGCAAGCGGGTGCGATTTCTGCGGGATTGCCGTTTACCGTACTGTTGCTGGTGATGTGCGTGAGCCTGTATAACGGTAAGTGTCAGGCGACCGCCTAGAGAGGCTGTCTGCGTCGCTTTGGAGGTCTGCTTGTCGGCCGGCGGTGCGCACTGCCACTAACGGCTTGTCTCGAAAGGTAATCCGTGGGACTAATATGGCACGGCGCTGTGCATTGCAGTGTGCATTGTCATTGCCGGAAGCTGTTCGCTGATCACAGGGGAGTTTACATGGCCGCCATTTTGTCTGGAGATCGCCTGCGCTTTCTTCTCGGCCGGTTTAAAGACCGGCTTTGGGTTAAACCACTCGTTGTTTGCCTGTTATCCATCGTTGCGGCGTTTATTGCCAAGCTTGTTGATGGCACCACGCTGGCTCAGCATGTACCGGAGATTGCGGCCGAATCGGTTGAAACACTCTTGTCCATAATGGCTGGCAGTATGCTGGTGATTGCCACCTTCTCGGTGGCATCGATGGTGTCTGCCTATGCTTCAGCAGCCAGTACTGCAACCCCGCGGTCTTTCACCCTGGTTGTCGGCGACGACGCCTCGCAAAATGCTCTGTCGACTTTTGTGGGCGCCTTTATTTTCAGTGTGGTGGCGTTGGTCGCCGTAAAGAACAATTACTTTGAGGCGGCGGGTCTCTTTATCCTTTTTGTGCTGACGGTGTGCGTTTTTGGCATGGTCATCTTCACCTTTGTGCGCTGGGTTGATCGCATTGCCCGCCTTGGGCGGATGGGGTCGACAATAGAAAAGGTTGAAAAGGCCGCAACAGCCGCACTTAAACGGCGTCGCAACGCGCCAACACTGCGCGGCGTAAAATTAACGAGCGAGCCGCATGGACGTACAGTGGTTGCCACCAGTGTGGGCTATGTTCAGCATATCGATATTGCCGCTATTCAGGCCTGGGCAGAAGAAAACGATGTTCGGGTTATTGTGGCGGCGTTGCCTGGTACGTTCGCTGCGCCCGGTCGAGCGCTAGCCTATATAAGCAACCTTTCTCGGGAGCAGGGGCTGGAGCAGAAACAGGAAGACTTTGACGATACACGCGTAGTGCGCTCCTTTCATATTGGTCCTGATCGCCTGTTTGATGACGATCCACGCTTTGGTCTGGTGGTGCTTTCTGAGATCGCCGGTCGCGCGCTATCACCAGCAGTAAATGATCCCGGTACCGCTATTGGAGTGATCGGTACTTTGCTGAGATTGCTTGTGCTGTGGGGAGAGCCTGCGGTGGAGCAAGACGAGCAGGCGCCGTCCTATGATCGCGTTGAAGTGCCCGAGATTTCTGTACGCGATATGTTTGACGATGCGTTTACAGCGATTGCCCGCGATGGCGCGGGCATGGTCGAGGTGGCGGTACGGCTGCAGAAGGCACTACATGCACTGGCGTTGGTGGGTGACCCGGCTTTGCGAGCTGCTGCCGAGTACCATGGGCGTCTGGCGCTCAAACGAGCAAAAGCGGCGTTGGCGATGGAGGAAGATTATACAGCGGTGCGGGACGTGGCGATGTTTTCAGAAACCGGGTCTCAGCGCAATTACTAAATTTATCTGCCGGCAGAATATGTAGAACCCAAAACGTTGGCGGTATGGTCGATTTTACAATGTGCTGTTTCGTTAGCTTTTCTGCTAGAGCTCTTTTGCACGGCGCAACAAGAAAAAGAACGGCGTGCTATCACCCTTGCGCTCCATAGCGCCGAGCAGGGTGTCTGAATCCAGCCAGACAAACGCGTCTCTGATAGGCAGCCCATCGTAAATCATGGTAGCGGTTGTTCTATTGAGGTATCGGGTAACCCGTAAGCGCGCTTGTGCGCGAGTGGTCATAAAGACCGGCATCAACAAGCGGAACAGGTTGGCGATAAGTGGAGATGCAATAATCGCCCGAGGTAGGCTTAAGCCGAAGAATACTCTTCTTGGCGCGAGTCGCAATGTGCCAAAGAGAGTGGCTTCGAAGACTAGCGGGTGTACGTCGTCCAGCGAATAAAAATGCTTGCCGCGCCAGCCATACCGTTTGAGGATGCCATCCATCTTGTGCCCGGTCGGAAATTCTTCACCCACCCAGCATCCGATCATCTCCTCCGGTTCAACTTCCGGAAGCGATTCAAAGAGCGCGATCGCCTCCGAAAGAGACATCGCTTTCTGTTGGGT
Source organism: Litorivivens sp. (assembly GCF_041625495.1). Lineage (GTDB taxonomy): Bacteria > Pseudomonadota > Gammaproteobacteria > Pseudomonadales > Spongiibacteraceae > Litorivivens. The sequence continues at coordinate 2,428 of NZ_JBFJTH010000121.1, forward strand.
TTTTCGTGCGGGTTCGGAGTAGGATGTCGTCATGTGTTCGTTCCTGGTCGGCCATGCTTGTTATGCCGCTTTGACTGGAATCTGCATACTCTGGCTGCAATGTACATGAGTATCGCCCTTAATACTCTGGTAGGCCAGCATTGTACTTCTACGGGCTTCTGTGTAGCCTTTTGAAAGGTTCAGGTAGATAGGTTTTAGTTGGGTGTTCTATGCTGACAGCCGCCCTCACTCCGGCCCTTTCGAATCGTCGCGCCGCCTAGAGGGAGAGGGGCAGCGTGGGGGATAACTGACGCAGGGCTTGACACCACATAGCGATTTTTGAATCACTCGATTGCCACTCGACGTTATGATGAGATTTTTTGCTTGCTCTCTGGATACGACTCAGCCGGACGCCGACGATTGTGGACTACGAAAAATTTAATACATTCTGCGCTGCTTTGCCGATGACAACCCATGTTGTTCAGTGGGGCGGTTCAGACGTTTGGAAAGTTGGCGGTAAGGTTTTTGCTATTGGTGGTTGGCAGAAAAATGAATCGCCCGCCTATACTTTCAAAACGTCCGAACTTAATTTTGAGGTATTGGGCAATCAGCCCGGATATCGCCCGGCGCCGTATCTGGCTTCACGAGGAATGAAGTGGATACAGGTCTACGATGTTTCTCTGGCGGAAGAAGATCAGCTCGAATACTACCTGTGTGAGTCGTATCGTATTGTTTCACTTGGGTTGACCAAAAGATTGCAAAAGGAGCTTGGGCTGAATCAGGTACCCTGAAGAGCTCTCGTCGCGTTTTTCTCGGCGACGCCGATTGGCCTGGCTCACCGAACGAGCATATAAAAACGCACAGGCTGCCCAGATCTTCGCAACGATTCAGACCTTTAATTCTGTGCAGGAGAAAACAGGTGACACGTAAAACTCAAATACTCATTGTGCTGTACACAAGTATAGCGCTGCTTGCGCTCGTGTTTAGCTGGTACCACGCTGTTGCTTATCTTGGTGATGGCTTCGCACAGGCTAACATGGCGTTTTGGCAAGACGCGTTGCTTAATGCCAATCCGGCCGGAAAGTTTCTGACAGTGGATATTCTCTATCTGGCGCTGGCCTGTAACCTTTGGATGTATGTAGAAGGCCGCCGCATTGGGGTGAAATACATCACCGGCTATGTGTTAGCAGGTGCAGTGATAGCCATCAGTTTCGCCTTTCCATTGTTTCTGGCCATGCGTGAGATCAAGCTTTCTGAGACAACAGCGTTGCCGCAGGCGTCTTTGAAGTACCACGATATACTCGTATTACTATTATTGGCCGCAGTCACATTGTCTGCGGGTGTTATTGTTATGTGATTTGAGGGAGCGAATTATGACTGAAAAACAATCGCTAAAAGCGAGCTGTTTGTGTGGCGCGGTTACTTTACATGCAAAAAACGCTAAATCCGAGTTTGATGCCTGCCACTGTAGCATGTGTGCAAAATGGGGTGGTGGACCCTTTCTGGGGGTAGAGTGCGGTTCGGAAGTGACGGTGGACGGGGAGATAAGTGTATTTGCTTCATCGGACTGGGCAGAGCGCGCTTTCTGCGGGCGCTGCGGTACACATTTATACTATCGGCTCAAGGCTCACAATGCTTACGTATTACCGATGGGCTTATTTGACCAGCGGCCTACGCTTGCGTTTGAAAAACAGATTTTTATTGACGAGAAGCCGGACGAATACAGCTTTGCCGAAAAGACACCTACCTTAACGGGACAGGAAGTCTTCAAGCTATACAGTGAGTGATGAGTTTGGTTGCCGAAGCATCAGAGGGCAGGCGCGAGAACGTAAATAATTCACTATACACGCTGTGTGCGCCAGATAATTCACAGTTCTCAAATGTTTTGGTAATTCACCACTTCAGTCACTAAGTGATCTCTATACACTGTTAGTTGTGTGTGACTGCTCGCCAGCGAGCGTTGCTGTCATGAGTAAACGATAACCTCTTTCTATCATTCGTTTTCTAGCATAGGGAGCTGTGTTTATGGATATCACGGGTTTGATTGTTTTCCTGCTTATTGGTGCGCTGGCCGGTTGGCTTGCAGGCAAGCTTATGTCCGGTGGCGGTTTTGGCGTGCTGGGCAATATTGTGGTCGGCATTGTCGGGGCGGTTATTGGCGGGCATGTATTTTCACTGGTTGGGATAGCAGCCGGGGGCTTGCTCGGTTCTATTGCTACTGCCACTGTTGGTGCTGTGATTTTGCTGTTTATTGTGCGGTTGATTAAACGGGTATAGGCCAAGCCGATACAAAGCATTATAAAATACGCGCAACGGGCAGCCGCCGTATCTCCTCGGTAAAGTGCGGCTCGTAAAAAGGGTTACTCAGTTAACGGAATAAAATGGAAATCGTGAATCTGCGGGACGAGCCGCATTATCTGCCGCAGTTGGCGCAATGGCATCATGCGCAGTGGCACTTTCTCAATCCTGGACAGAGCCTGTCTGACCGAATTGCGAAGATGCAGGCTTATCTCGCTGGCACATTATTGCCGAGTACTCTGGTGGGTAAAGTAAACGGTGAACTGGTGGGGTCTGCCTCATTGGTGAGCTGTGATATGGATACTCATTCGGAGCTTTCCCCGTGGCTGGCCAGTGTGTATGTGGATAAACCCTGGCGCTGTCGAGGCGTCGGCGGTGAACTCGTGGAGGCCGTTATGGCATTGGCTCACGCTGGCGGCTACTCAGAGATGTACCTGTTTACCGATGAGCAAAGCCGCTTTTACGAAAAGCTGGGATGGAGAGTCTGGACGCAGGAGGTTTACCGGGATACGCCAGTCACTATAATGCATGCCACGCTTTGCTAAGAGGATGCAGCGGATTGTGGATACTGTTGCGTGGGATGATTTTCAGAAGGTCGCGCTATGCGTTGGGACAATTATTGATGCGCAGGAATTTCCGCAGGCCAGACGTCCAGCCTATATTCTGAAGGTGGATTTTGGGTCGGACATCGGGATTCGAAAGTCCAGCGCGCAGATAACGGATCTCTATAGCCTCGACGCGTTGGTTGGCAAGCAGGTGGTGGCGGTTGTCAATTTTCCGCCCAAGCAGGTTGGCCCCATCATGTCCGAGTGCCTGGTTACCGGGTTTCACCGAGACGACGGGGCTGTGGTACTGGCAGTGCCCGACAAGCCGGTGCCTAATGGTAGTAGGCTGGCGTGACGGGCAGTGATTACCAGTCATTCGACGGCGCGAAGCTGGCGCTGTTCTGTGGTGATTCGATTCTAGTTTACAAGCGTGACCAGCGCGAGGATATTCCGTACCCGGGACTGCTCGATTTACCCGGTGGCGGTCGTGAAGGCTCTGAATCGCCACAGAGCTGCGTTCTGCGTGAACTGAATGAGGAATTCTCATTGGTTCTGTCTCCAGAGCAACTTTCTAAGGGGCAGCTCTATACCATCGAGTTTAATGGATTGCAGGGTTACTTCTTTACGGCGAACCTTGCGCCTGCCGAGCAGACAAAGATCCGGCTGGGCGAGGAGGGGCAGTACTGGCAGTTTATGCCAGTGACAGACTTTATCAGGCGCGCCGATGCCATTTCGCACTTGCAGAAAATGGTTGAGGCGTATTGGCTGCGGCAGCAATAAATATCGGCTGGCTAAGGAATAATCGGCGCTGGGAGCTGCTATAGTGCGGTTTTTAAAGTGGCCGCGCCGGCATGCATACCGTTGGCTGGTTGGGTTCACGTTTTCGTTTGAGAGCATGTTATGTCGCAACAACTGCTATACGGCTTTTCCAGTATTGCCATCACCTTCGTTCTGTTTGCCTTGATCATCGGCTGCAACGAGGCTGGCTTTCGTATTGGCCGCTTTGTGCAGCGTCAAACCAATGATGAAGTTAAAACCTTAACCGGTGCCATTCAGGGAAGTATTCTCGGTCTGTTGGCGCTCATGCTGGGTTTTACCTTCAGTATGTCCATGCAGCGCTATGACGCACGCAATCAGGCCCTGATTCATGAGGCTAATGCCATTGGCACCGTGATGTTGCGGGTTCAACTGTTGCCAGAACAATTTCACGCAGAAGTTTCCAGCATGCTGGATGATTATGTTGACCTGCGTATTGCGGCTAGCCAAATAGACCTGACGCAGTTGGAAAAGCGCCGTGAGTTTAACCAGCGCATCTCGGACTTACAAAATGCTATCTGGGCAGTAGCGGTAGAGGCGGCCCAGATATCGCCGAGCCCGGTGACCTCGGGGGCATTTATAACGGCTCTGAACGATATGATTGATCGGCAGGGAGAGCGCAATGCCTTTTTGCAGATGCAGGTGCCCGAGGTTGTATTGCTATTATTGTTTGTTGTGTTCCTGTCGTCGGGGGGCATTCTGGGTTATTCCAGCGGCCTGGGCGGCAAGCGTGTGATGGCGCCTACCGTCGTGGTCTCGTTTCTGATTTCATTGATTGTTTTTATCATTATCGATCTGGACAGACCTCGGCGCGGATTAATTCAAGTGGATCAGAGCAGCCTTGTAATGCTGCAAAAGTAGTTTGCTCCACTGAGACATACTCGTCCGAATAGCTGTCAGGGCTGCAATATTCGATAAGAATCAAAATGATGAATCGCAATGCCCTGATAGCTGGAATAGCTTTTTAATTCACTTTCTACGCTGTGTAACACGTCGTCCATATAGTCGCTGCCCTCTTCGCAGAAGGTGATCCATGTGGGCTCGATGCAGAGTGTTTCCACGCCGACCACCACCGGCTTGCCTTGCCTGTCGGCGTAGGTCAACTCGTTGCTGGCATCGTTGATAATTCTTTCAGCGGTATCGCGATAGTCCATTAGTCCTACGCCGTCGGTCGCGTCGATGACCAGCTCGTGTAAGGTGCGCGCCCGGCCGTTGCGAAAGATGCCGTGTTCGTCGAACCAGATGGGAATGTCGGCATACAGTGGCAGGCCTATTCGATGGGTTCGCGAGCGCGCGCTTTCCAGCAGATCAATGAAGCTTGCGATCAGTTCCGGGCGTTCGGTTTCCCACTCGGTCAGCAGGTAGGGCTCAACATCCAAGTGAATGGCTGCAACTGTTAGCTCCGGGTAACGCGCTGCAAAATCAGCTACTCGATCGATAATGCTGGCTACCTGATGATGATTTTCAGGCAGGGCCCAATCGGGTTGACCGAACAGCAGTTCGACGACAATACCGCGTTGTTGGCTGATAGTGAAGAAGGCCGCCAGTGCGTCTTGGTCATAGCGCAGGGCCTCGGAGGCCTCAAGATAGAACCGGTTTAGCGATTTTTCGGCGGCAAACGCAAACAGTTGGTTGCGGGCGTCGGAATCTAACACCACCTTTGAGCCCCAAACCCAAATCGCCCGAGTGCGACTGCTGCTCTCGGAATTGTCAGTGTTGCGTGGTGGTGTGTCCTCGGTTCTCGTGGCTGGTGTGCGATTCTCCGATGGCGGCACGGCGCGGCAATCGGTTGCGCAGTCATCGGCAGGTGCCGGGGATGTGCTGCCGGGTGAGTTGCAGGCGCTGAGCAGTGCGCTGATGATCAGTGTGGCAAGGGCATTACGCTGCAATGAGAGGCTACGAAAAACGAGGTAAGGCATGAAGGCGGTCCGTGCTACTGCGAGTATTCATTATTGTGGGGGCAGTTGACCACAACTCGGGCAGCGGTGAAATAGGGATGGACCCTCATGTCACCTCACGGCGACGGGCGGCCGCATTTATCACTATTACCTTAACGGAATGACACTTTACCCGTCTTGGGCTCGGAGTATACTCGGAGGCTAATAACTATTAGTCGCACTGACAGGAAGGGAGAGCCCTATGTCCATTTATCAACCGATTGAGAAGGCTGGCGAGAACCGCCGGGTATATCAGCTGACCAGCCCGGTCACCATGGAACCCATTGGTGAGCTCGTCTGCGCCAATACCGACGATGTTAAGGCCGCTGTGGCCAAGGCGCGTGAGGCTCAGAAAGCGTGGGGTGAGCTGGCTGTTGAAGAGCGGGCCAAAACCATCAAAAAAGCGGTACAGATCATTCTGAAGCGTCAGGACGAAATCTGTGAAACCGTGATTCGTGAAACGGGCAAGGTGCCGGCAGATGCCCTGAGCATGGAGATATTCTCCGTGGTTGACGCCATGACCTACTACGCCAAGCACGCGAAAAAATTTCTCGCCACGGAAAAACGTAAAGTGCCGGGTATTGTGGGCCTGGCGAAGAAGATGAAGATTGTTTACAAGCCGCTGGGTGTGGTGGGCGTGATTGTGCCCTGGAACGGCCCTTTCGTACTGGCGGCGAACCCGGCGGCGCAAGCGCTGCTGGCGGGTAATGCTGTAGTTCTCAAAGGCTCAGAAGTTACGCCGTATTCTACCAAGCTTCTGGAAGATATTTACCGCGAGGCAGGTTTGCCGGACGGGCTGCTGCAGGTATTGATGGGTGACGGTCAGACCGGCGCAGATCTGGTGGAATCTGGAGTGGACAAGATTTCCTTCACCGGCAGTGTGAATACCGGCCGCAAGGTTGCCGAATCCTGTGCCCGTCAGCTGATTCCGGTGACACTGGAGCTGGGCGGCAAAGACGCCATGATTGTCTGCGCCGACGCTAATCTGGAGCGAGCGGCCGACGGCGCGCTGGCCGGCTCGTGCATGAACACCGGGCACTACTGCTGTGGTACCGAGCGTATTTACGTGGTTGAAAGCGTCTATGACCAATTTGTGGCCAAGGTGGTGGAAAAAGCCAAGGCTTTGAAGCAGGGGCCTGAGCATGGCGGCGACGAGGATGTGGGCGCGGTTTTCTGGGACAAGCAGATGACGATTATCGAAAGCCACGTGGAGGACGCGCGCGCCAAAGGGGCGAAGATTTTGGTGGGTGGCAGCCGCAATACGGCACAAAAGGGGCTGTATTACCTGCCAACGGTGATGACAGATGTAACTCACGACATGGATATCATGCGTGACGAAACGTTTGGCCCGATTGTGTGTATTCAGAAAGTGCGCGACGAAAATGAGGCCCTGCGCCTGGCCAATGAAAGCGAGTTTGGCCTGAACGGCAACGTGTGGACTGCGGATCTGGATAAAGGCTTTAATCTGGCGCGTCGCATCGATACTGGTGGTGTCAGTGTGAACGATATGGCCATGACATACGGCGTACCCGCCGCGCCGTTTGGTGGCCGCAAGCACAGCGGTGTGGGCCAGGTGAACAGCATCACCGGATTGCGCGGATACTGCTTTGCTCAGCCAATTCTGATCGATAAAGGCAAAGGTAAATTGCAGAGCGGTTACCCTTACAGTAGCCAGAATGTGGAAGGTATGAAGAAGTTCATGAACATTCTGTGGGCTAAAACGCCATTGGGCCGCTGGCTGGCCTGAACCGCGACAGCCCTCCCCACACGGGGAGGGCTGCACTGTTATAAGCATATCGCAAAATGTTATAACTAACTGTTTTTACTGAGCTTTTTCTTCTAATCCCCAGTTTCCTGTGCTATCGTTGCCACCCTGTTGAAATTCCCTATGAGTGGCACGCGTGAAAGACCTAGACATTGCCAAAATCAGCGCTGAGCTTGCGGAGCAATCCCCGCAGGACATCATCCGTTGGGCCCTGTCACTGGGCGAGCCGGTGATGTCCAGCACCAGCTTCTCTCAGAATGCGGCTGTTATGCTGCATCTGATCACTTCGGTGGACCGCAGTGTGCCGGTAGTTTGGGTGGACAGTGGCTACAACGTACCCGATGCCTACCGGGTGGCCGAACGCCTGATGAAAGATCTCAAGCCGAATATGCAGATCTATATTCCGGAAATGACAGCGGAGCGTCGCAACGCGATTATGGGCGGTATTCCTCACCCGGACGATACGCCCGAGCTGTTCAAGGAGTTCACTCGTCAGGTCAAGCTGGAGCCCTTTAACCGCGCGATTGATGCGATCAAGCCAAAAATCTGGATTACGGGTATTCGCAAGGAAGAGACCGACTTTCGCAAGGGGCTGGATATTCTCTCTTGGGATGCACGTGGTTTGTTGAAAGTGGCGCCTATTTTCCACTGGACTCAAGACGACGTGCAGCAGTATATGGAAGAGCACAGCCTACCCAGCTGCAAGCACTATTTCGATCCGACCAAAGTTGCCGAAAACGCTGAGTGTGGTCTGCACACCGCAGCTTGAATCGCTGTGTGTTCAGACACCTCGGGTTACATTCCCCTCCGGGCCGAGCAAAAAAGCGGCAATTCTTACCGCTTAGTAATCAACACTGTTTGATAGCCATACTTCACGTAGAATCAGCGACTTGCCTCTGAGGAATTATCGCTGATGCGACACGCCAAACCCTACCTGTTGCTGACCGCTTTTCTGTTTCTGGCTGCGTGTGAAAAAAGCGTGCCCGTTGTCCAGAAAGTGGAGCCTGAGCGAGAACTTGCGGTCACGAGCATAGTGCTTGAACCCCGCGATTGGCAGTTGGCATTCCCCGCCTATGGACACTTTGAAACCACCGAAGAAATCACGATCAGCGTCGACTTTTCCGGCACGGTCTCGAAGGTCTCCTTTCGCGAGGGCCAGAATGTCAGTGCTGGCGATTTGCTGATTGAGCTGGATGAGCAGAAGCAACAGCTACGAGTACGCCAGTCGAAAGCGAGCCTGCTCAGTGCGCGCGCGGAGCTTGAAAAATCCCGTGAGACTTATTTTCGCTATAGGGACCTGATGGGGCGGGGCGCGTTATCAAGGGAGCAGCTGAAAGATAGCGAGTCAAATTACGAGCGTTCGAAAGCTCGGGTAGAGGAGGCCGAGGCCAGTCTGGCATTGGCGGAAAAGGACTTACGGGAAACGCGCATAATCAGTCCCGTTGATGGTGTGGTCGTGGAAAAACGGGTTGAGCCGGGCCAGACGGTGCTGGCAGGCAATCCGCTGGCTGTGCTGCAGGTCGCCGATACCTTGCGGGTTGTTACCTTTGTCAGTGAGCGCGAGGTTAATCAGTTGCGTTTGGGCGATGAAGCGACGGTTGCAACGCCGGCGGTACCCGGTCGCGAGTTTCCAGCGCGGGTAGAGCTGGTGAGTTCGGAGGCAGACCCCAGCACCGGCAATTTCACGGTCAAGCTCACGGTAAATAACCGGGATCGGCTGCTGCGACCGGGCATGTCGGCACTGGTCAATATGAAAGGCGTTGTCCGCTCCGATACGTTAGTGCTGAGTAAAGGTCATCTTGTGGATCGCAATCGTCGGCGCGTGGTGTTTATCTACGAAGCGGGGCGGGTGCGGGAAGTCGAGCCCACCTTTGCAGCGAGCGCGGGTGATGAGCTGCCGGTGCTGGCCGGCCTCAATC
>NZ_JBFJTH010000122.1:0-11583 GCF_041625495.1 Litorivivens sp.
GGTTGGAGAATCAACGCGCCGCCAGTGGACAATGCTGTGCCGATAATTATGGTCATCGGGCCGGACCAGAAGAACCCGTTGCCAGTCCAGCTGCGGCAGGGCTCATCCAGCCCCCACAGCCGAGGCCAACGCCAGAACTGAAGAGTAAAGGCGCGTTGGGAATGCAGTATGGCCTTGGGTAGGTTAGTGGTTCCCGAGGAAAAAAACAAACCACCCGCATCGCAGGGATGGACCTGGTCAGCCCTCGCGTACACGGTGCTTTCAGCTATCTTTTGGCCTTCGGCAATAAATGCGTTCCAGTTGAGACTGCTGGCTATTGTCGCTGGAGAGCTGCCTTCGAGCGCGGTGACACCCTTCAGGCTAACCAGGTGCTTCAGGTAGGGTAACCGCGGGGAGTCGATAGCGCCCGGCGCAGCCGCGTGCAGCGCAGGCTCCAGTTCAGACAGGATGGCACCAAAATCCTTTTTCAGTACTCGATCCTCGTAGAGCAGCACCGAGATCTCTGACATCTTCAGCAAATGCTCTAGCTCTAAGGGTGTTGAAAAGGTGCTGATGACGACGGCGACCCCGCCGGCCATGGCAGTGCCGAATAAGGCGCTGAGATATTCCGGACGATTGGTCATCAGAATACCGACACGGGTGTCTTTGCTGACGCCGCAAGCAATCAGGGATCTCGCTACCGCGACGGATTCCTCCCACAAATCCCGATAGCTCCAGCGTATAACGTGGCCGTTGTGGTGCATGACCACCGCTTCGTTGTCACGATAGCGCTCTGTGACTTCTTTGATATAGCCGGGCAGGGAGAGGGCGCCGAGTCCGGGCTCTTCGCTAAGGGGTGGGGCATGGATGAGGGAGGGGGCTTGGTTCATTATTATTCCACAATAGCACTAGTGGGAGTTTTCCGAAGCGACCGTTGGCCGAAAGCGAGCGGCCCTGCTGGTAGCAGATTTGCCAGCAGGGCTGGCTCCCACAATAAAAACCTCGTTTAGTAAGGCAGCTCTACTTCCGCAGTGGCACTCAAAATCACATCTCCATCCTGTGTTGTCTGTTTCACTTTCACCACAACCACCGGCATGCCATAGGGGGACATTTCAATTTTGTCGATTACTTCGCCGTCGATGTAAGTCACATCCCCTTCGAAGGCCGGCTGGCGGAACTGGGACTTCGAGTGCCAGATATAACCGTTGTGCCCGGCCCAGTAAGCCACGTAATCGTGGAACCAGGAACTCATCGACGCGCCGTAGCCGTAGGCGCCGCCCATGCCCACATCCTCGGCCTTGTCAGCGTTGATATGACCGCTTGAGGGCCCGTGGAACAGACCATCGCCCTGGCGCGGATCAAATTTGCGTGCTTCGTGATCGTAAGTCATATTTTCGGCAAAGCCGGCGTCTTCCTTGGCCGGGTCATACACGCCTTCGGGCACATTCCAGCGCCAGGTGCCCCAGATATTCTGGCGGTGAGCGCGGCATTCCAATGCGAAAGTGACTACGCTGTGCGGGCCTACGACGCGGCGTGGTAACTTGTCGCCAATGTTTACCTCTTCAAAGTGAGGTGAAACACCTTCGCGGTTGGACATGATCCAATCCAGTCGAAGTTTGTTTACTTCGTCCAGCTCGGACTGTGTCCATTTTTTAGGAACGCGCTGCTCCTTGTCGTACATGCCGCGTTTTTTGGCTTCTTCACGCAGGTAGCGAATTGCGGTGGAGCGCTCCTTGGCGATCAAGGCTCCATTCTGATTGCGGTGAACGGTGTCGCCTCGGGCGAATACGGTGGGGCCGGCAAACTTGGTTTCGGCAATGCTGTAACCGTCAAAGCGACGATTTTGAAAGAGCTTGTCGCCGGGACGAACAGGCGAACCGTAGAACCACCATTCCTCGCCGCCAAAAATAAGATGCGAGCCGGGAATTTTTCCGACACAGGCCGGGTGGCAGCCGTGACCGTAGTCCATGGCAACCGTAAAAGATTGCGGTGCGACAATACCACCCCATTTCGACGTGCGGGCGAACTCTTCATCCCAGTGAACCGGGTTGGGGTAGTCCATAGCCTGCACCCAGCGACGGATATCGGTGGCGTTGCAGGGGTCCCACAGCTCAGCAAAAATGATGGGCTTCCCAACCCACTTGTCGACATCGCTCATGTCCAATTGAACGGTGCTATCTTTTGCTTGTGCAGACATGGTTACATTCCTTCACGTTTAAGGCGTCGCTCATCACCACAATGGCAGTGACGGCCAAGTATGGAAATGATGCTACTCCAGCCCACAAGTGGACTCTCAGCACATTGTGCGATTGCTTGGACATTCTGTGCAAATCGGATGGGTAGGGTGTAGCGACTGGCTCGCCGCCAGTGCAGCCTCTCTCCCGTGGGAGAGAGGCTTTTGACGCATAGTCATAGGGTCGACAGAAACTGCTCGGCAATGCGGTGTTCGTAGCTTTCACTGTCACCGAGTTGCTGGTTGAGCAGGGCCCGTTTCAGGAACAAATGGCAGGGGTGCTCATCGGCCATGCCGATGCCACCGTGCAGTTGCAGGCAGTCTTCGGCGGTATTCATGAAGTTTTGGCAGGCCAGTTGTTTGGCTGCCGCCGCTTTTGTCATAGGCTCAGTGTTGTTCAGTGCGTCGAGTAACATGGCCTCGCTCGCTGCGATAGCAGTTTTCATATCGGCGCAGCGGTGTTTCAACGCCTGGAACATGGCCAGTGGTCGACGAAACTGAACCCGCGTATTTAAGTGTTCAACGGTCATGGCGAGCAGGGCAGTGGCGGCGCCGATGGCGTCGGCAGCCAGTGCGTAGTCGCGCAGAGCCAGCAAACGATTTATCTGTTTAACCGCCGCTTCCCCGGTGGCGAGAACGGTCTGTTCTGCCAGAGTGATGCCGCGAATATCTACATCAAACAGCGAGCGGGTTTCATCCCAAGTTTTTCGCGGTTGACGATCTATGCCGGTTTGGCTGAGATCAAGTAGCACGAGGGTTTTCCGGTCCTGAGTCCATACAAGCGCATGGCTAGCGATATCGGCGCAGAGTGCTGCCTGAAGTGTTCCGCTCAGCTTGCCGTCGGTTATCGAAACACCGGATTCTGCCAGTGTTGCGGTAGCCGCGTTACCGCTAATCAGGGTGGAAATCCAGCCAGCCTTGTCATCCAGAGAGCTGTTGCAGACGGCATCAATGGTCAGCATGGTGGTCATAGCCGGCGCGCCGGAGAGGCCTCGTCCCAATTCCAAGTGCACGGCGGTTGCAGCAGCATCGCCTATACCCAGGCCATCGAGCTCTTCCGGGATGCCGACCATAAGCCAGCCGAGTTCAACGCATTGGCTCCAGAACGGGGCCGCGGCACCATAGCCCTCGTGGCCGTCAACAACCTGACGGACGGAATCGCGCAATTCATTTAATTCAACGCTCATGATTTGCCGCCTTCGTCCAATTGCCAGGTTTTGGGTTCGCGCGGCATACCCAACATGCGTTCAGAGAGGATATTGCGCTGCACTTCATTGCTGCCGCCAGCAATAGACCAGTTGTAAGAGTTCATGAAATCCAGCGTCCAGTTGCCCGTTTCCTGGGTGGCACCGCGCATAAATCCGCCGTGGTACTGACCTTCCAGCCCGTTCACTTTGGTACCCAACGCAACCAGCTTGCGCAGCACTTGCGCGTAGTAGAGTTTGACAATGGAGGCATCGCCCACCTGCTCAGTGCCGGTTATGCGTTTCTGTAGATATTGATCGGCAACCGCACAGGCGGCATCTACCTGAGGGATGAGGGCGCCGAGCTCGTGGCGAATAACCGGGTCGCTATCTTTGCCACGCGCCTTCATGGTGTCGGCGAGCAGTCGCAGACCAAACTGCATGCGCTGGGTAAGCTCGACGAGTGTTAGCCCCCGCTCAGAAGCCAGCGTAGCCTGCGCCACAGCCCAGCCGTTACCTTCTTCGCCGACAAGGTCTTCGATCGACACTTCTACGTCGTCAAAAAAGATTTCGGCGAATTCGTCGTCGCCAGTGATCTGCGAAATCGGCACCACCGAAACCCCGGGGGATTTCATATCCAGCAGCAGATAGGTTAGCCCTGCCTGTGGTGGGCCAGATTTGTCGGTGCGCGCCAGCAGCAAGCAGCGGTCTGCGTATTGGGCCATGGTGGACCAGGTTTTCTGGCCGTTAACAATGTATTTGTCACCACGGCGTTCGGCGCGGGTTTTGAGTGAAGCAAGATCTGACCCTGCATTGGGTTCGGAGAAGCCCTGACACCAGATTTCGCCTTTGAGAATGCCTGGCAGGTATTTTTCTTTCTGGGCTTCACTGCCACATTCGAACAATGTGCAGGCGGCGTGATAAAGGGCCACAAAGTAGAGAATCAGGCGCGGTGCGTCAGCGCGGGCAATTTCTTCAAAAATGACTTTTTGTTCGGACAGTGAGCGTCCGCCGCCGGACCAGCCTTCGGGCCAGTGGGGGGTGGCGTAACCGGCGTCGACCATTTTGCCAAACCAGTCTTTTTGCAGGGCGACAAAATCTTCTTGCGCGACATTGGTCATGGCCGGGCGCCAGGCGGCAGGTTTGTTGGCTTCAAGCCAGGCGCGAACTTCGGCGCGCAGGGTGTTCAGTTCTGCTGTCATATCGTGCTTGCTCGTTTAAAGCCCTCTTTTATCGGTAGAGAGTTTGTGTGAGGGGCGTTTTGGGTGGGAATGAGCTGGTTGGGCTCCCTCACCCCGTCCCTCGCGAATCGTCGCACCGCCCCGCGAGAGAGAGGCCATTCTGCTGTGAATGGCTTAAACGGCGACCTCTATCCAGTCTTCTACCACGCGCACTTCATACCTTGGAACCGGCTGGGTTGCTGGCAGGTTCAGTGCCTCGCCAGTTTCCAGGTCGAATTTCGCACCGTGCACCGGGCAGGTGATAGCGCAACCGCGCATTTTACCGCCGCTCAGCGGTTTCTTCTGGTGAGAGCACCAATTCGAAACGGCTAGCAGCTTTTTGTCTTTGGTGTGGCATACCAGCACCCAAGTATCATTGATCTTAGCGGCTTTTTTGCTGCCTGGCGGAATTTCATCAGCCTTGCAGAATTGCGTGAAAGTAGTCGACACTGTTGTATACCTCGCAGGAAGTTTACTGCTTTTCTGCAGGAAAGTGAATTCGGGGTGTGAAAACGGGGGAGCCGAGTGGCTCCCCCGAGGGGGGTTACTTTCCGTAGACGTACTTTTCAACTGTCTGTTCAAAGTGGCGCACACGGATTTCCTGATAGTTACCCAGGGTGATGCCTGGTTTGGCACTGGCTTCTACCCCCTGTTGTTGCAGCAATAGGTTTTCGGTGTCCTGATCCAGAATCACACCAAAGCCTTCGTCCATGCCTTCGGCTTCGGTGAACGACTGATGCTCTTCCAGATGCACGCATTCTGCGGGGTCGGGTCGCTCGCCGTCTTTTGGTAGCGGGCGCAGGAAAAAGACCTCGTACAAGCACTTGCGAAGATCGCCGGGCACCGGGCGGAAGCGGTAGATCATCGGTAGGGAAACGCCAGCAAACAGGAACAAGTTGGGGAATACGGTATAGGAAAAGCAGTCCAGCAGTTCCGAGTCTGATATATGGCTCAGGTCTGCGTTGGCGGCTTCCTCAAACATTTTGCGGAACATATTGGCCATGGCTTGGCGGGCGCTTTCGCCTTCGCCGAGCTTGCGCTCGGTGTCGCCCAGGGCGCCACTGTCACCGAGCGTGAACTGGTCGAGAATATCCTGTTCGGTGATCTCCCCCGCAAGGTGAGGGCTGACCACACCCAGTGGTGAAATAAATCGATCCACATGTTCGCCAAACACATCGTACTGGGAATTGGCGTCAGCGTTAGAGGGCGCAACCTGTGGGTGGGTTTCAATGACGTGGTAGGCCTCCATGAAGGCCTCCATGGTGAGCTTCCAGTTGGCGGGAATCACCTTACTGACATGGCAGTGAATATAGCGGTCTTCGAGCTTCCACGCGTTCAAGTGGCTCATAAACTCGTTGCCAAGGTATTGCTCCATCGGCGGTGCGTTGTGATCCATGTTGATAAACACAAAGCCAGCAAGTACCTGAACTTTGGCTTGAGGTAATTCAAATTCTTCCGCTTTAACATGGGGGAAATCCCAGCCGTTTTGCGCAAACTGAAGGCTGCCGTCCAGATTCCAGGTCCAGCCGTGGAAGGGGCATTTGAACTCGTGGGCACAGCCATCGGTGCCGGAAGCGCGCAACTTGGTGCCCCGGTGCAGGCACGCGTTATAGTAGGCGCGTATTTCGTTTTCTGCGACACGGGTAATCAGGAAGGATTTGCGACCGATGTCGTAAACGTAGTAATCGCCCACATCGGGAATATGCTCTTCGCGGCAGGCAAACTGCCAGGTACGCGTCCAAAGGTTTTCGTATTCTTTTTTCTCGAATTCTGGATCGTAGTAACGGTCGGTCGAAATATCCTCATCGCCGAGGAATTCATAGGATTCGCAACGAACCCACGAAGGTGCAGCGACGGAATCTTTGGCTATGATTTCCTGAGTGCTCGGCGCGTCGGGGCAGCGGGCCTCACCTTTGTCGAGTTTGGCTTGGGCAGTCATTTTCTCTCTCCCATTAGTAAATGCGTTCTTGTAATACGTTGAGTCAAATGGCGTTTTTATGAACCGCGCCGCCTTTGATTATCAGTTTCAGGTTGTCGGCTGGCACCAGCACGGCGGGGTCGCTCAGGGGGTCTCCGTTTACCAGCACCATATCGGCCAGATAACCCTCCTTGAGTAGCCCCAGCTTTTCCTCACTGCCCATGGTCATCATGGCGCCACCGTTTGCGGTGGCGCAGATCAGGGCTTCCTCGGCGGTATAGCCAAAGTACTGAACGAAGAAGCCAACATCGCGGGCGTTCGTGCCGTTGGGACTCCAGGCAAAGCCGTAATCACCGCCAATGACGTGTTTGATGCCGCGCTGGCGCAGGGCGTTGTGGGTAATTGCCGAGGCCTCAAGCAAGCGGTCGATTCCCATAGCCTTAGCAATATTGGCGCTCATATAGGGTTCGGCTTCATAGAGGAGGGTGTGGAACAGGCTGACGGTCGGCGCTACGTAGACCCGTTCTTTATGCTCTTCGAACAGATCCAGCGTTTCCTCGTCGGAAAATTCGCAGTGGAACAGCACATCCACGCCTGCTTTCAGGCAAATTTGGGCGCCGCCGATGGAGCGTACGTGGGCATTGACCTTGCGGCCATAGGCGTGGGCGGTATCCACCGCCATTTTGACCTCGTCATACGTCATGGGCGTGGAATGCGCCGGAGTGTTTGGATAGAACGGATCGCCGGAAACATCCAGTTTGATGTTGTCGCAGCCTGCGCGGCAGGCCAGCCGCACGGCCTTACGCATTTCTTCGGGCCCATCGATTATATGGGAAGGGCCACCCGGTCGTGGATCGTGAGCTTTGCTTTCGTCGCCCATACCACCGGTTACGGAGATTTCCAGAGATCCGGCGCGGATGCGCGGGCCTTTGAGATTGCCGGCGTCAATCTCGTTGCGTACGGCAACACCTAGCCGGAGTTTGGCTTCCGAGGCACCCCAGACGCTGGTAAACCCCTGATCGAGAAGGCGCTTGGCGACGCGAGCAGTAAGCAGGGTATGTTCTTCCGGCGGTGGCGTGATCAGGCTTTCAGTGGCGGTGACATTGTCAAATGACAGGTGGCCGTGACCTTCGGTCATGCCGGGCATTAGAAACATGCCCTTTGCATCGATCAGGTCGCAGCCGTCGGTCGGCAGACTGCCTTCTTTGGCAATTTTCTGTATGCGATCACCGTCAATCAGCATATCCCCAGCGAAAGCCTTGGCGCCCGTGGCATCCCAGATCTTTGCGCCGCGGATCAGTGTCTTGCTCATGGTTCTGTCTCCTGAGGTAGGCCCGAATCCGTGGTTCGGGCATCTTATTCAGCTTGGCAATCATTATGCCTATAGGGGGTAAGCCCCTAAATGACCGAGGCAGCATAGGCACTTGCCTGCTTGTGTGGGGTGGCTTACGAGGTGGCGGGGGAGGGATTAGACTGTTTGGGTACTCAGGGAATGGCCAGGTGCTCGGCGTCGAGCGTCGGACCGCGACCGACAACGCAGCAAGGAGAAATCCCACCATGATAAGAGGCATACACCACATCGCGGTTCACGTACACGATATGGACAAAATGATCAGGTTCTACAAAGAGGCCTTTGGTTTCGAAGTGGTTGGCGAGCCCTTCAGCTGGGAAAACAACGAATTTATCGATCGTATCGTTTCCGTCAAAAATTCTGCGGCTCGTGGCGCCATGCTCAAAGCGGGCACCTGTTATATGGAGATGTTCGAGTATCAGAAGCCTGCAGCCAATAATACCAAGGGGCTCGACCCTTACGACAAGGGCTACACCCACTTCTGTGTAGATGCCATCGGTATTGAAGAAGAACTGGTGCGCCTGAAGGGCCTGGGAATGACCTTCCCGGAAGACGGGCCAATTGTTATGGATCACGTGAAAACCCTGTATGGCCGCGACCCCGAGGGCAATCTGATCGAAATTCAAGAAACCATCGACGCCAACTGTGATTTTCCGCTGGATAACCTGCCGCCGGTTGGAAAGAAGTCAGTGATTTCAGAATAGTCAGTGTGGGCGCGAGCCTTGCTCGCGAATGGGCAGTGCAGCCAGAAAAGATTCGCGGGCAGGGGCAGCTCCCACTTCCACAGAAAGCCTCAAGCAAGCTCCTGAGTAACTGAATGTAATGTCAAAGCCTGTTGTCACCCTCAACGACAAATACCTGCAAACCAGCGGGCAAGTGTTCCTCAACGCCAATCAGGCGCTGGTGCGCCTGCCGCTGGATCAGGCCCGCCGCGATGCCGCGCAGGGCCTGAAAACCGCGGGCTATATTTCCGGCTACCGGGGTTCGCCGCTCGGTGTTTACGACTCGGCCTTGTGGAGTGCCCAGAAACTGCTCGATGAACACAATATTGTGTTTAAACCGGGCCTGAACGAAGAACTAGCCATCAGTGCTATTCGTGGAACCCAAGAACTGCATTGGTTCGGAAAATCCGAGTACGAGGGTATTTTCGGACTCTGGTACGGTAAGGGCATCGGTGTGGATCGCGCCTGCGAATCCATGAAGTTGGGGAATTTGGAGGGCGCGGCCGAGAAGGGTGGGTTCCTAATTGTGGCTGGCGATGACCACGGCGGTAAATCCTCCGACAGCGCCCACCAGTCTGAAAATACCTTGATGGCGGCGCTGGTGCCCATTCTCTATCCCGCGACCATTGCTGAAATCATCGAGTTCGGCCTGTTCGGCTGGGCCATGTCGCGTTACAGCGGTTGCTACGTGGGCCTGAAAACCATTACCGATACGCTGGATCTCTCAGCTTGTATTGAGCTGCCGGATGCGCACAAACCCTATATCACGCCGAACGATGTGATTGTGCCGCCGGAAGGACTGAATCTGCGCCCGAATTTGCCTGCGCTGGTGGAAGAGGAATGGCTGGTCAATTACCGCCTGCCCGCCGCCACCGCCTTTGCCCGCGCCAACGGCATTGACCGCGTAGTGATCGACGCTGAACAGCGCAATCTCTCTATCGTGACCGCAGGTAAAGCCTTTCTGGATGTCAGGCAGGCACTGGAAGATCTAGGGCTAACGCAGGAGAAATGCCGCGCTATCGGTCTGCGCTTATACAAGCCGGGACTGGTCTGGCCGATGGATGCCCGGGGTTTGAATGACTTTGCCAAGGGCAGTCGCGCAGTGCTGGTGTTTGAGGAAAAACGCCCGGTAATGGAAGAGCAGATTGCGCGTGCGCTCTATGATTTGCGTGACAGCGAACGGCCAAAACTGGCCGGCAAACTGGATCTAGAGCGCAAACCCCTGCTGCCGTCGGTTGGTGAACTGAGCGTCGGCCATGCCCGTCGTGCGCTAGTGACGCTGCTGCGTCAGTTAAACTTGTCCGACGATGAACTCGAAGCGCGTTACAGTCAGTTTGAAGCGTTGGAAGAAAAGAGCAAAACCGTCGGCGGCCCGATGGTGCGTCCGGCCTATTTCTGCTCCGGTTGCCCCCACAATACCAGCACCAAATTGCCGGAAGGCTCCAAAGCCATGGGAGGCATTGGCTGCCACGGGCTGGCGGCGGTGGTGATGGATCGCGACACCATGCAGTTTATGCCAATGGGGCATGAGGGTTCACCTTGGCTCTCAGTGCATCAGTTCGTTGATACCAAGCACATGTTCCAGAACATGGGCGATGGCACCTATTCCCACTCGGGCATTCTGGGCGTGCGCGCGGCCGTTGCAGCCGGCGCCAATATCACCTTTAAAGTGCTCTACAACGACGCGGTGGCCATGACTGGCGGCCAGCCGGTCGAGCAGCAGATTTCGCCGCTGGACATGGTGAATCAGCTGCTGTCGGAAGGGGTAAACCCCGTTTATCTGGTTAGCGATAACCCCGATCGTTATGCCGGTGATACCTTGCCGGAAAAAGCGCGGCTTGCCCACCGCGATGAACTGGACAGCATCCAGAAAATTCTGCGCGATACCGAGGGTGTAAGCGGCATTGTTTACGAGCAAACCTGCGCTACTGAAAAGCGCCGTCGCCGCAAACGTGGCCTGATGGACGATCCGGACAAACGTTTGTTTATCAACCCGGAAGTCTGTGAAGGCTGCGGTGATTGTTCTGTGCAATCCAACTGTATTTCCATTTTGCCACTGGAAACCGAACTGGGGCGCAAGCGCAAGATTGATCAGTCCACCTGCAACAAGGACTACAGTTGCGTTAAAGGCTTTTGCCCCTCGTTTGTCACTGTGGAAGGGGCCCAAATTGCGGTGCGCTCCAGTGCTGATCCTCAGCGGCTGGAGCAATTAATCAGTTCACTGCCGGCTCCGGCATTGGCGCCGCTAAGTGATGATGGGTATAACCTGCTGGTAGCCGGTATTGGTGGCACCGGCGTGCTTACCATCGGTGCCTTGCTGGGAATGGCGGCCCATCTCGACAACAAGGGCGCAACTATTCTGGATATGACCGGTATGGCGCAAAAGGGCGGGGCGGTCACCAGTCATATCCGCATTGGGCCAGACCCGAAAGGCATCTACACCTCGCGCCTCAGCGAAGGGATGACGGATGTGATTCTGGCCTGCGATATGATTGTCGGCTCCAATGCGCCGGTGCTGAAAACGGTCAAGCCCGGCCAAACCACTGCTGTACTCAATAACGACGTAGCACCTACCGGTGATTTTCAAAGCAACAAAACCCTCGATCTGGGTGAAGCGCGGCTGCGTAACGCGATTATCGAGGCGCTCGACGGCGGTGCAATCTTTGATATCCACGCCAGCAAGCTGGCCACTGACCTGACTGGCGACAGTATCGGCACCAATATGCTGATGCTCGGCTTCGCCATTCAGAAAGGTTTGCTGCCGCTCAGTCTGGAGTCGGTGCAGCAGGCGATACGCCTGAATGGCACATTTGCGGAAGGCAATCTGCGAACTCTCAATCTGGGGCGGCTGGCAGCACATGACCCGCAAGCCTTGGCCGCAGGAATTAATGACAAACCTGAGTTAGTGTCGCTGGACTCGGTCGATGAGGTATTGGTGAACCGTACTGCGTTGCTAAATCGCTATCAGAACGAAAC
>NZ_JBFJTH010000123.1:0-11551 GCF_041625495.1 Litorivivens sp.
CGGCATCCCCGGCTTGATTACCGGCAGCCACTATTTTCAACCACAGGCTATTGATCAGAACCGCTCACGCCTCGCCCATGGCGAGGATTTTTCCGGCCTGCTGGTACCCGTGCTGCTACCCCTGCTCAGCAAGGTACTGGGCGCGCTCTACGACACTATCAACAGTGACATCAAAGCGCATTGTGAACGGGGTCAACTCTAGGGCACCTCTGATTAATATGAGGCCTCGAACAGGATACCCGCTGTCCTGGGCGCCTGCGGCGCAAACAGGGAGTAATTGCCCGGGTCGGGCATGGAGAAGTGATGGGTAAATATTTCGTCGTGATCCTCGATATTCTCGACAAAGACTTCCACCCGGTAGACGCCCTGTTCACTGCGCCAGGCAGTCCGCAGGTCCGTTTTGTGGTGGGCGTCCACTTCGTCAATCGGGTTGTCATAGGGCCGACGCTGGTAGCTGTCACTCCAGCTGAATTTCAGAGCAGGCGTAAGCGTGCCCCACTCACCGAGATTGAAGGTGTAACGCAGCAGTGCGCCGAAGGTAAACTCCGGCGAATCTGACATTTTTGCGCCTTCAAAATTATGCGGATCAGATTCAGTGCAGCCCGGCTGGGCGCTTTGGTTGGCAATTTCTTCATCTTTCCCGCAAAACTCGTTGAAGCGAGCATCCAGCCAGGCAAACGAAAACAGACCCTGAAAAGCCTCGTTGGGCACCCATTGCAACTCCGCCTCCAGGCCCTGAATACTGGCCGCCCCGGCATTCTCCAGTTTGACGCCGGTAATAATGATTTTGGAAACCTGCAGATCCTGGTAGTCGTAGTCAAAGGCGGAAAGATTCAATACCAGCGAACGGTTGTCGAACAGGGTCGTTTTCCAGCCAACCTCCCACATATTCAGAAACTCAGGGTCGACTTCGTTGAGACTGCCATCAGCCTGCAACTGGGCGGTGCCGGGTTTATAACCGTTGGCGAATTTGCCGTAGATCATGCCGGTCTCACTGTAGAACCATTTGGCCCCAAGCTCTCCGGTAGTCGCCTCTGATTTCCCGCCAACGTCGGTGCTCTTGTCGGTGAAAGGTATGGTCAGGCCGGTTTGAGTATGGGTGGCGGTTACGATCTCGCGCCCCGTCTTCAACCGGTATTCATCGCGGTTTTCCCGCACACCGGCAAACACCTCCATATTGGGCCAGGCCGCATTGATCACATCCAGATCCAGACGCACATTCAGAAACAGGGCCTCGTTCTTTTCGTTGCGATTCTGGTCGATAAAATCCACTTCGGCGTCGAAGACGAATTCGGGTAGCGGCAAGGGAGACAGGGGTGGCAAAAGCGTGGCAAAACCCTCCTCTGTGCGCGCATCCACGTGCAATGTTTCATGCTGATCGTTGCGATACCAGAACAAACCCACAATCCAGTCGATTCCGCTGTCGTTCTGCGAGGTAAAACGCAGCTCGGCATTGCGGGCAATCCCGTTGTTCCAGTTCATGGTTTCCAGTATGGGCTCTTCGGTGCCGTCCACATCGGAGTAGGTAAAAAAGCGGCGGCGATCCGTGCCTATGAAAAAGTCGAGATCGACTTCGCCAAACGCGGGCAGTTCCGGCATGTTCCAGGTTACTTCGCCCACCGTGCGCACCCTTTTGGTGAAGCCGTCGGGAACCTGTTTGTATTGCCGGGAGCGCACTTCAAGCAGATCCAGCGGCAGAGGCTCGGCGCCAAATTTTTCCAGAATGCCGCTCTGCCGCGTGGAAATCGATGGACTCGCAACCAGCCCGGCCGTGATATCACGCTCCAGCTTGACGGCGCGCAAACCCAACCACAGACGGTCGTTAACCTGACTTCCCAGATAGACACGGTAGAAGCTATTGTCTTCGGTGTCCGGTTCCTCGTCGCTTGGGGCGAGCAGGTTGTCTATGTGACCACCGCGGCTCTGCCATTGACCGGCAAAGCGCGCCATCAACGCCGTGTTTCCCTCACCCAGCAGGGGAACGTTGATATGCCCGCGAAAACGCTCCGCGTTGTAGTCAGCCTGCCGGTACTCCAGTCCACCCGTCCAGTATTCTGAAGGCCGGTTCCAGCGCACGTTGATGGCACCTGCCGTGGCATTTCGACCATAGACTGTACCGGAGGGGCCACGAATAACTTCGACGGTGGATATGTCGTAAAACTCTTCGGCGGCCTCGTGCTCATTGATGAAATAGCCGTTTACATGAAAGGCCACCGGCGAGGTCCCGTTGCGAGCCTGGCCAATACCGCGAATCGTCAGGTTATTGCCATCCCGGGACACCAGCCCCGGGGTAACATCAGCCAGAGCGGAAAAACCCTGAATGTTATTGTCCTTGAGCAGGTCTTCCGAAAACGCCGACACGGCCGCACTGACTTCCTGCACGGACTCAGTGCGCTTGCTGACCGTAACAAATACTTCTTCGATCATCTGTGCAGGTCTGGTTTTGTCGCTGTCATCGGCATTCACCAAAACACTGCTTAAAAGGAACAACGGAATAAACCTGAAGGCTTTCACGGCTGCACACCTCATTATTATCGTTATAATTTTTCTGGGATTAACTATCTTCCAACTTTCGTGGCAAGTAAAGCGTCGCCAGCGACGGCATAAGACTGCGCAGCTCCGTCTCTGGCACCGTCACCGACGTGCGATGGAGATTGAGCCATTTTAAACGCCGAAGCTCTGACAAGGTCTGCAGCACGGGGTAATCAATATTGCTGCCTGCCAGATTCAACCGCTCCAGATTGCTGAAACTGCGCAACTGAGCCCACTCGTTCGAAGCCAGTTCGGCGCCGCTGATATCGAGATGAAAGATATGATCCGACACAAGCGCCAGCTCGCTCAGGGCCTTCGATCGATCGCTTTCTGGTACATAACTCAGGTTCACCAGCAGCAGGTCGACGTTATTGACCAATCTGCGTACTGTCATGCCCGGTATGACGTTCAGAGCGCTGAGCGTTTCATCGTCGACCGGCGGCAAACGCCGCGCCAGGGTTTTTATTTCAGTCGGCAGTCCGCCCTCGGCCTTAGCCAGGCTTTCCAGTGAATGGCCCTGCAGCCAGTGAATGACAACACCTATATCATCACTTTGCAGCTCGCGGCCTTTGTCTTGCGGTGGCATAACGGCCGCATCATCCGGCGGCAGCAGCAGACGGCGTAACAGCTCACTGCCGTGCGGGTCTTGAAAATGCACAACGCCACTCGCAACAACGGCTTCATAGCTGTCCAGCCGCAAACCTTTTTTCTGTTTGTGCTCGCCGTGACACTTGATGCACGAGCGCTTGAATACGGGCAGCACGTCGTGCTCAAAGAAGGCGCGATCCAGCTGCGACGCCGCGTTGTCCTGCTCGACTCCAAGAAGCGTCTTTAAGGGCTGGGGCATATTGCGAACAAGGTGCGCTTCGCCGTGACTGAGGTTCGCGCCGCGCAAGCCGGTTATCGCAACCAGAATCAGGCACAGGCCCAGACTCAACCCCGCCCAGTTCGGGGCCGGCACGACAGGTCTGGCAATGGCCGAGCGAAGCACAGCTATCCGGCTTACCAGCGCTGTTTTAGTAGCGCTAAGGGCGCGATCCAATGGCGGAACGAGGCGTCGACTGAGCCACACCAAGACCCTCAGGGGGAGTAACAGGAAGCGAACCAGCCCCCAGACAAGCCTGCCGATAAACACCACGAGCCGCCAGACTATGCGCCATACAAAAAGACAAAGGCTCCTGCCAAACGACATCACCTGCCGAGTCGCAGTTGGAAACGACCATTGAGCCGCCGTTACAAATACCAATAGCGTGGTAGCCAGCGCTATTCTGGCGTGAGCGTCTATCGCCTCTCCACTGTGGCCGTTGAAATAGCGATTGCCAAAACCCAGCAGGACCGCCACCACGCAACTCCAGAATGCCAGCCACAACAACAGCTCCAGCAGAGTGTTATTGACGGCGTCCGGGCGAAATCGTCGATAGATAAATAGCAGAGCCGCCAGCGGCAGCAGCGCTATCGGAAAGTGCACCGCAACGGGATGAAAATCACTGAGAAAAGCCAGATAGGTCACAGTGAGTCCTCAGGCAAACAGGTCGCGAACAATTCGGCATTCACCGACGCCGGTCGGCTTGAAGGTTCTGCCGCCGAGCTCATAGGTCAGCCGCATATGATCCAGGCCCAGTGCATAAAGAATGGTGGCATTCAGGTCATTGACGTTAACCGGGTCCTTGACCGTCTTGAAACCGAATTCGTCGGTTTCGCCGTAGACAAAGCCCTGCCTGATTCCACCGCCGGCGAGCATCACGATACCGGCATCCGGATTGTGCCCGCGGCCAAAACCGCCGATAAACTTGCCCTCATTAAAGGGGGTGCGGCCGAATTCGCCTGCCACCACTACCAGGGTATCGTCCAGCATGCCGCGCTGTTTCAGATCACTGATCAGCGCACTCAGGGGTTTATCGAGGCCGCGAGCTTTCTCCGGAAACTGCTGATCCAGGCCGCTGTGATGATCCCAGCCGCCATCGGTTACGCGTACAAATCGCACGCCCTGTTCCAGCAGGCGCCGCGCCGACAACAGATCCACCCCCACCTTGCGGGTGGCCTCATCGTTGAGCCCGTAGGCTTCGTGGATGTAATCGGGTTCCTGCTGCAGGTCGAGCACCTGCGGAATAGACGACTGCATTTTGTAAGCCAACTCAAATACCTTGCCGTGGGCACGGGCCTTGTCGTCGCCACTGATGCTGGCATAGAGCCTGTCGAGATCGGCGACCTGTTTGACAGCGGCCTGTTGCTGTCGGGCACTGATCGCCCGGGGATTATCAAGAAAATCCAGCGCGCGCCCTTCGGTTTCAAAGAACACGCCGTGCAGATCGCTTGGCAGAAAACCATTGCTGATATTCTCAGCCCCACCCAGTGCGACAAAGCCGGGCAGATGCGGGTTGTCGCTGCCCAGCGCATAGTTTACCCAGGCACCCAGCGAGGGCTTGTCGTTCAGCCGCTCCCCGGAAAACAGAAAGTTGCTGGCCTGTGGGTGGGCCGGTGCAAAGTTCTGCAGCGTTTTCACGATGGTCATGTCATCAATGACCTTGGCCAGATGGGGAAACTGGTCTGACATTTCGATGCCCGACTGACCCTGTTGTGAAAAGTTGTACAAGGGGCGAAGACAGGCCGCGGAGCAGGCGTCCCGGTGCTTCACCGGCGACTTGTCGTGAAGCTTGTGCAGCAGCGCTTTATTTTCAAACGACTCGTAGGGAGACATGCCGCCGGCCTGCCAGATAAAAATCACACGGCGGGCACGCGGCAGAAAATGATGCCCGCTGAAAATCGGGTACTGATCGGCACCCCCGGCACTGGCCAACACACGCTGACCAAAACCGCCCAGCCCCAGCGCAACACCCGTTGTTCCCACACTCAAACGCTTGATCAGGTCTCGTCGTTTCACGGTTTAACTCCTCACAGTCGCTTCGCGCAGACTCAGCAGGGTCCGTGCCTGGTTGATCCAGAAGGCTTCGCTGCTAACGCTGTCGGGCTGTTGAAATAGTTTGCGCTCTTCGGGCAGCGGATGGCGCTGCAGTATTTTTCGATACAGATAATCCAGAGGATCGCCCGAGGCAGCCTGCTCGATCTGTTGCGCCAGCGCCCTGGCAGCATCGATCACCAGTGGTTGATTGAGACTGGCCAGCGCCTGAATCGGGGTAATGCTCTCGGGGCGGTGGATAACGCTTTTTTCGCGCGGTCGTGCGCCAAAGGCTTTCAGCGCCGGCGGTACATCGATGTTCTTGCGCAGTAAATACACGCTGCGACGATTGATATCCTCGCCCAGTGCATCGCTGCCGTGTTCGGTGTGCTCGCCGTACAATCCGGGCTGCAGCAAACCGGAAGCCTTCAACACAAAGTCCTGAATGAATTCGGCGTCCATCCGAAATCTGCCCTGGCGTGCGAAGTAGTGATTTTCAGGATCAATGCGCAGGGATTCTCGGCTGGCTTCCGAATGCTGACGATAGGTACTGGACGTTACGATCAGGCGCACAATGTGCTTCACGTCCCAGCCGCTGTCGACAAACTCTGCCGCCAGCCAATCCAGTAGCTGCGGGTGACTGGGAAGTTCGCCACCGCTGCCAAACTCCTCCAGAGTGGGTACCAGTGCCCGCCCCATAAACAGGCGCCACAAACGGTTCACCATGACTCGCGCCGTCAGCGGGTTGTCGTCTGAAACCAGCCACTGCGCGAGATCCAAGCGCGTCGGCTGAGGCTTTTGCGGCGCGCCGAGGAACTCGGGCAGGCCGGGCCCAACCAGTTCGCCGGAGGTATCGCTAAGCTCTCCCCCCTTAAGCACCCGCACGGGCCAGCTTCGGGTAGAACTGGCCGAACGCCAGCTGCGTTCTACTTCGCCCCAGATTTTTTCCTTTTCGCGTTCCAGACGACGGATCTGAACGCCAATCTCGGCGTTTTGAGGTGCGCGCAGCAATACGTGATCGGTGTAGATTTCCTCCCAGGCAAACATCTCCTTGATGGTCGCCAACACCGATTTCATGATGTCATTGAAGGGCACCGGCGCGGACACCCCAGCGGCGGTCGCCGCCATCGTGAACCAGCCGGAAACAGTGAAGTCCCAGAAATCTGTGAAAAACAGATTGTCGTGGACAAAATTGTATATGCCTTGACGGGCACCTCGCATCCAGCTGCCGGCCTGCACCGGGCCAGCGACGTGTTTCTGAAAGGGGCTTGCCACCCGTGATGGGGTATAGCTCAGATTCAGTTGTCGCGCGCGGCGCGCTTCATCGGCAAAGCGAATGCTTACCCGCAGGGTTTTACCGCTGGCGTTTTTCAGGGCTTCCTGCAAATTGAAAACCAGAAATGCTTCATTGTGCAGGGTCCTCAGAAGCATATCGTCCTTGCGCTCGTAGCGGTATTTGTGGAACAGGTCCTCCGGCGTAACTGACCAGTAGGTGCTACGGTCGCCGTCAATCATCACGTCTTCGTTAAACCGGCCGAGATCGGTACTTTCCGCCCGCGCCAGGTCAATCGGCACCCAGCTGTCCCCCTGTTTAAGCGAAACCGCCACCTCGCTGATGGCCACTTCATCAGGGACCGCAAAACTGTAGTGACTGTCGCGCTCACGGGCGATGCGCAACATCAGCGCACTTAGCTGTGCGTGTTCCACCGGGAATTCGGCGACATATTCGACGCCCGGTACCGTGGCGTCATCAAGCCGCAGAAATTGTACATCGCCAGTCACAATCGCACCGTTACCGCCCTGAGGTCGGGCGGTTTCTACCGTCAACGCGGTGCCCTCAACCTCGGCGCGGGTGAACTGCGGTTCTATCCATTCGAAGTAGTCGGGAATACTGTCGGCGTCTGAAAGGAGCTGTTTGCGCAGAGTCTCAGATGCTTCATTTTGCTGCTCAAGCTGTTCCCGCAGCGATACCATTGTCTGATCGATGGCATCGAGACGAGACTGCTGCTGCTCGGTGGGCATGTAAATGCGCGGCAGTTTAAAGTAAGCGTCGTCGGGATTGCGTGGTGCGGTGGAACTGCCGGACACACCGACGGTCCAGACGCCAACCCGGTCGAGGTCTGAGAAGAATGAGGCAAACTGGTAGTACTGTTTCTGGGACCAGGTATCAAATTTGTGATCGTGACACTGGGCGCATTCCAGCGAGGCCGCCAGCCAGATCTGGCCCAGCTTATCCACGCGCTCGGTGAGGTATTTGTGAATCGCTTCAGCACCGACACCGTCCTGCACGCGGACAATCAGGTGATTGTAGCCCGACGCAATCAGTTGTTCCCGGGTCGGCTCGGGTAACAGATCGCCGGCCAGCTGTTCAATGGTGAACTGGTCAAAGGCTTTGTTCTCGTTAAACGATTTAATTACGTAGTTGCGATAGGGGTAGAAGGTCGTCAGATAGTCGCCGCGATCGCTGATTTCATCCGAATACTTCACCCAGTCGAGCCAGGGCACCGCCATGCGCTCGCCAAAGTGCGGCGATGCCAGCAGGCTGTCTACCAGATCACTGTAGGCTTGATCATCGCTGCTTATGCCCGCGTTCTGCTGCACATCGTCAAAATCGGGAACGAGGCCGTGCAGATCCATGGAAAGACGACGAACCAGCGTCCGATCATCAGCCGCCGTGTTTGGCGACAGGCCAGTTCCCTGCATGCCGGCTAAAACAAAGTCGTCAATCGGGTTGCGCGGCCAATCGCTGTGCTCGTCCAGCACCGGCAGAGCAGGTCGCTCAATGGGCATATAGGACCAGTGCTGCTCGTATTCGGCGCCGGCGGCAACCCATTGCTCAAGCAGCGTGATCTCCCGCGCGCTGAGCTGTTTTTCCGACTCGGGCGGGGGCATTCGCAGTTCGGGTTCACTGGCACTGACGCGCTGAACAAGAATGCTCTTTTGTGGCTCACCCGGCACGATAACCGGCTCAAAACCGGTTTTGCCAGTCGCGTCGGCAAAGGTTTTGAGCAGCACATTGCCTTCCAGCTGCTTAACATCGCCATGACAGCCAAAACAGTTTTTGACCAGGATCGGACGTATATCGCGGTTATAACTTACGGTGCCTGCATCAGGCGCCGCCGGAAATCCCGGTTTGGCCTGGGCCGGGCCGACAAGCAGCAGGCAAATGGTGAGCGCAGACAATAGCCGCATGGCACCTCCACGGGGGGCACATATTATTCTAGTGCTCTAAAGTCTACAGCCGCTTCCTGAAATTTAGCTTAAGACATTTTTATCTTTATTATTCAGAATCTTGCAGGTTTACTTTGGCGACAAACCGGCTGCTGTCGCGGTCATAGCCAAGCTGCAGTTCTGCGTTGTGCAGCTCACAAATCCGGCCAGCAATGGAAAGCCCAAGACCGGTGCCCGATTCCGGTAGGTTTTCACCCCGGTAAAAGCGGTCGGTAAGTCGATCTGCGTTCTCTACCGGCTCAGCGTCATTTTCAATGATAACGATGCAACCGTCGGTGCGGATGCTTGTCTGCCCCCCCTCCCGGCAGTAGCGAAAGGCATTACCAATCAGATTGCGGAACAGTATCAGCAACGATTCCCGGTCACCACTCACCAGCGCCGACTCGGCCACATCAAAGTGCAGCTGCAGAGAGCGCTCGGCAAGCAGGTGCGCCAATTCAGAAACGGCGGTTTCGAGCAGGTCAGACAGCAACACCGGCTCTTTTGCCAAAGAATCCTGCGGATCGAGCCGTGCCAATGTCAGCAATTGTTTTACCGAGTGGGAGGCGCGCTGCACTCTGGCATAAATGCGTTCCATCATGGCGCGGCTGTCGTCGTCTGTGAGCAGGCGCTGACAGAGCTGAACCTCCGTCATTACCGCTGCAAGAGGCGTTTGCAGCTCGTGGGCAGCGTTGGCGGTAAAACGCTGTTCGTTCTCCAATGTGTCGGCGAGCCTCTCCAGCAAATGATTGAGAGACGCCACTACCGGGATCATTTCTTCAGGGGTTTCCGGTGCGTTGATTGGCTCAAGACTGCGCGAGCTGCGGCGTTCCTCAATCAAGCGGGACAAAGACCGCAGCGACCCAAGATTGCGCTGAATACCAAAATACAGGGCCAGCACCGTTACAGGTATGATCAGTGCCAGCGGCTGCAGCATTTGCAGCAAAAGACTGCCGGCGTCAAATGGAACTCCCGCTCGCGGCAGGCCGGCCGCATACCACATCTCCTGAGTTTCATCGTATAGATACTTGATCCGCCAGGCCTGCCCATTAAATACCTGATCCTCCCCTTCCCTCACACTCGCCTTCAGGGGATGAGCATAGCGCGGCGTATCAGGCCCAATAAGCAGTTGAATACCGCCAACCCAGATATTGATAGAAGGGGTACCCAGCGCACCGAGGTTGAAGTTTTCGTCAAAGCGAACCGGCAAGGGATTGTCCGGTGTTCCTTCACCCCAGTTCCGCTCGCCGTCCAGGGTCACCATGCGCTGAGAAAATTTTTCTTTCAGCGACTCCAACTCACCCTGCTGTATCGCCCCGCCAACTTTGAGGGTGACTTCAAGCATGGCACTGAGCAGCTTGTCGACTTCCTTTTCAATGACAATTCGAGCCGCCACCGTGGTTAACAGCGCTGAGAGCACCCAGCTGATCAGGAAGATGGATATGACCGTAAGGGTCAGGCGGCGGCGCAGTGAAACCGTCATCGCTAGAGCGCCAGGCGGTAGCCGACACCGCGCAGGGTTTCGATGCTGTCGCCGCCAAACTGTTTGCGCAGGTGTGAGATATAAACCTCCAGCGTGTTGGAACCGACTCCCTCATCCCAGCTGTAGAGGCTTTCCGCGAGCCGGGTTTTGGTGACAAAGCGGCCGCGATTGCGCACCAGCACCTCCAGTACCGCAACTTCCTTGGCTGGGAGCAACACCGGCTCACCTTTGAAGCGCACCTCATGATTATGGGGAAAAATTTCAAGTTCGCCCGCCACCAGACTGGGGCCGGCCACTCCAGCACTGCGCCGCAGAATAGAGCGCAAACGTGCAAACAGCTCATTCACGTCAAAGGGTTTACTGAGGTAGTCGTCGGCACCAAAATCCAGGCCCTGGATCCGATCGGCAACGGTATCTCGCGCAGTCAGCAGCATGACCGGAAGCGTAGTCGCCCGCTGACGCAATTCCTGCAGAACGTCCAGACCGGACTTTCCCGGCAGGCCGATGTCGAGAATCAAGGCATCGTAGGCCGCGACATCCAGCGCAGGGAGTATATCCTGGCCGCGTGTCATCCAATCTACGGCGTAGCCCTCCAACGCCAGCGCAGCCTGCAGCGATTCGCCCAGTTGTTTATCGTCTTCTGCCAGCAGGATTTTCAATCTGATGCCCTGTTCAGAATTGAACCGATGTTCAGTCTATCGTTTTTTACACAGCGAGTGTAAAGCGGGTCACTGAAGTGGAGCTTAAGAAGGTTCTGAACATTTGCTACAGAGAATTACCGATGTACATGTCGCCGCCAGCCGGACTTATTCTTCGTACTGACTGAGCAGATCGTGAATCGCATCGAGCCGGTCAATCGGATCGCGCAGCACCATCAGCTCGTAGCGATCCACTTCCGGCAGGGGTAATAGCTGGGCGAGCTGGTTGCTCAGGCGGGTAGCGTCGCGGGTTTCCACTTCAATCCCGAGGCGCTGAACGTGGGGGTGTTCGGCAAGCCGCTGCAGCAGGGCCGTCCATTCGGCGTGTTCTTCCGGCAGGGGAATCGATGGTTCCTCTTCCCAGACTCTGGCCTCACACAACCAGAGACCATCGTCCTGCTGATGCGGGTTGCTGATACTGAACCGCTCATCCCCCTCTATCACGATACCCAGCAGACCATTGGGCAGGGAGTCCCAATCCACAATGCGCGCCGATACGGCGGTGTTTTCAAAGCGCGTGTTTACGCCGGGGCGATCCACTTCCCTGCCCTGTGTCAGCAGCACCACCCCGAACTCACTTTCGTTTTTCATCGCCTTGGTGACCAGCGCAAGATAGCGCTGCTCAAATATCTGCAGCGACAGGCGCCCGCCCGGCATTAACACCGTGCCGAGTGGAAACAGGGCTATTTCACGATCAGCCATCGGATTCTTTACCCAGCGGTTTGAAGAAGA
>NZ_JBFJTH010000124.1:0-11487 GCF_041625495.1 Litorivivens sp.
GTCAGCAATAGCAGGGTGAGGCCACCCAGCCCGGCAAGCAGCGACAGGCTGCGATAAACACGTCTTGAGGATTGAGCCATGGCTAGAGATATTGCTCCCAGGCATCCAGCAGGGTGTCCTGCGCTTTCATAATAAGTTCACAGACCTCGCGAATTGCGCCTGCGCCGCCACGCGCACTGGTTTGCCAGTCGGCGTGTTCAACGACAAAAGCGTGGGCGTTGGCCACGGCCACACCGAGCCCGGCAGCGCGGATGGCGGCAAGGTCCGGTAAGTCGTCACCGACATAGGCGATCTGTGATAATGGAATGCCGCAGTCGCCAGAAAGTTCCCGCAACGCGGTGATTTTATCCTCGCGGCCCTGGTAGATGGTTGAAATTTTCAGCTCGCCGGCGCGGCGCGCAACCAGATCCGAAACCCGTCCGGTAATGATGGCAGTGTCGATGCCGGTGTCGCGAAGCAGCTTTATGCCGAGGCCGTCGAGGATGCTGAAGGCTTTGATTTCCTCGCCGCTGTTGCCGAAATACAGGCTGCCATCGGTCAGCACGCCGTCCACATCCGTGACCAGCAGGCGAATATTCTTTGCTTTTTGCATGATCTCCAGCATCAGGCGACACCTGCCCGGAGAATGTCGTGCAGGTGAACAACTCCGACCGGGTGAGAGTGTTCGTCGATCACGATCAGTGCGGTAATTTTCTTTTCTTCCATGATGTAGAGCGCCTCCGCGGCCAGCATTCCAGGTTGGACGCTGCGTGGGTTGCGGGTCATAACATCGTCGATTCGGGCGCGCTGTATGTCCACGCCGTGATCGATTGCGCGCCGCAGGTCACCGTCCGTAAACAGGCCGAGAAGCGTGCCGTCACTATTCTGGATGGTCGTCATGCCCAATGCTTTGCTGCTCATCTCCAGCAAAGCATTGGTAAGTGGTGTACCACTGGCAACGGTGGGGATTTCGGCGCCAGTGTGCATGATGTCTTCAATTTTCAGCAACAATTTGCGCCCCAGCGCCCCTCCGGGGTGGGAAAACGCAAAATCATTGGCGGTAAAGCCACGCGCCTCTAGCAGGGCGATGGCAAGGGCGTCCCCCAGGACCAGTGCTACTGTGGTGCTGGAGGTTGGCGCCAGGCCCAGCGGACAGGCTTCTTCGGCAACGCCTGCGTCAAGGTGGGCGTTTGCGGCTTTGGCCAGTTCCGACGCGGGGTTGCCGGTCATGGATATCAGGGGGGTGCCGAGCCGTTTCAGCAGAGGCAGCATGGTGATGACTTCAGCGGTCGAGCCCGAGTTCGATAGTGCGAGAACAACATCCTGGGCGGTGATCATGCCCATGTCCCCGTGCGAGGCTTCGCCCGGGTGAACATACATGGCGGGTGTGCCGGTGCTGGCCAGAGTAGCGGCGATCTTGCGGCCGATGTGCCCTGATTTTCCCATGCCAGTGACGACAACGCGGCCCTGGCAGGCGAGCATGAGTTCGCAGGCCCGGGTAAAGTCGTCGTCAATTTTATCGCTGAGCGCGGTAACGGCGGCACCTTCCATGGCGATGGTGCGGCGGGCCGAGCTGCGGTAGTCTATGGGCATATTTTCGCTTTACTCACAACAATTTAACGGGAATTTGCTACCATCGGACAGTTATAGCTGGCTATGATAAGAGGGCGGCGCGCAAATTCCTAGTTAGAAATCGGGAGCGTTTCGTTCTCTGAGAGGTCAAACTTCAGCAACAGTTGCCTGATTCGGTCGATTGTGTGGGATTTTGCTTTCCGGCTAGAGCGCAATTGCGCTGACAACCGGTGGAACGTATGGAGTTAATGAAAACAATGGTGCAACGAATGATGTCGGTCGCGTTCGCGGCTGTGATGAGCTTGGTAGTGGCTTCTGCGGCATGGGCAGCGTCACCCCCGGGCCCCTATGAGGTGGTCTCTGATACCACCAAGCGCGTGACCAAGGTCATCGAGGAGGCGCGCAGCTATGTTGATGAAGATCCCGAGCGCTTTTACGGCGAGGTGGAAAAAATCCTGGCTGATGTGGTGGATTTCCCCAGTTTTGCCCGCGGCGTGATGGGTAAATACGGCAGTAAACGCTATTACGACACCCTGTCGCCTGAAGAGAAAGCAAAGTTTCGCGGACGGGTAGAACGCTTTACCAAAACCTTTCAGGATCGCTTGATCCGCACTTACGCCAAGGGCCTGCTTGCCTTTGACGGCAACCGGATTGAAGTGTTGCCCATTGCAAAGGATGCGGCGGACGAGCGAAGTGTTAACGTCGAGCAGCATATTTTCGGGAATGCCCCACAACCTTATGTTGTGTACTACAAACTCACCCAGAATCGGGAAGGTGAGTGGAAACTGCGCAACGTGAGTATTGAAGGCGTCAACCTGGGTCGCACTTATCAAAGCCAGTTTGCCTCGTCGGCACGTCGTTTTAACGGTGATATCGACAAAGTGATTGAAAACTGGGAAGTGACGCCGGAAGGTGGTCTGGCCGAAGTCGCCGAAGAGTCTTGAGCGCCAGTGACCTGGCGCAACCCAGATAATAGCCATTGCGCGGCCAATTGCGTACAATTCGCGTCCTGATTTTTACGAGTACCGCTGCATGTTGATCGACGCAATTAAATCGCGACTGGCCGACGAATTTCCCGATTGTCAGATAGAAGCCGAGGCCGACGGCAACCACTGTCACGTGCAGATCGTGGGCGATGTTTTCAACGGGCTGCGCCCGGTAAAGCGCCAGCAAATGGTCTACGCTGCCCTCAACGAGTGGATCGCCGACGGTAGCGTTCACGCGGTTCACATGCGCTTGCAGACTCCGACTGAAGCGCAGTCCTGACCTCTGGGGGGAATCCATGGATCGATTGTTGATTCGCGGCGGTAAACGCCTCGATGGCGAAATACGTATATCCGGCGCGAAGAACTCGGCACTGCCAATTCTGGCCGCCACGTTGCTTTGCGACGAACCGATAACCATCCGCAACCTGCCTCATCTGCATGACATTACCACCATGATCGCGCTGCTGCGTTGCATGGGTGTGGAGCTGATTATTGATGAGAAGCTCAGCATAGAGGTGCATGCCGAAACGATCACGGACCTGACGGCGCCCTACGAACTGGTCAAGACCATGCGCGCCTCAATACTGGTGCTTGGGCCATTGCTGGCACATTTTGGTGAGGCACACGTTTCCTTTCCGGGTGGCTGTGCTATCGGCAGTCGGCCAGTAGATCTGCACTTGCGCGGGCTGGAGGCGATGGGCGCCCGAATAGAGATCGATAGCGGTTACATCCATGCATACCGGGATGGCCGTCTCAAGGGCGCACATATCTTTATGGATACGGTGACGGTGGGCGGCACAGAGAACGTGATGATGGCCGCTACCCTGGCAGATGGCCGCACCGTCATCGAGAACGCGGCTCGTGAACCGGAAGTGGTCGATCTTGCCAATTGCCTCAATGCCATGGGTGCCAAAATTACCGGTCACGGCACTGATACCATTACTATTGACGGGGTAGAGGGGCTGCACGGCTGTGACTATGCTGTGATGCCCGACCGGATCGAAACCGGAACCTACTTGGTGGCAGCGGCGGTGACCGGTGGCCGAGTTAAGGTAAAAGACACCAAGGCTGAGCACCTGGAAGCTGTTTTGTCCAAGCTGGAAGAGGCCGGTGCCGAAGTCACGACCGGTGAAGATTGGATCGAACTCAATATGCATGGCCAGCGGCCCAAATCGGTCAATATCAAGACGGCACCCTATCCGGGCTTCCCGACCGACATGCAAGCCCAGTTCACGGCGATGAATGCTATTGCCAATGGCAGTGCGCGCGTGACTGAGACGGTATTTGAAAACCGTCTTATCCAGACCCACGAGATGAATCGAATGGGTGCCAAGATCAATATTGAAGGCAACACTGCGATTATTGAGGGCGTCGACAAATTGCGTGGCGCCCCGGTGATGGCAAGCGATCTACGCGCTTCAGCGAGCCTGGTGATAGCCGGTCTGGTGGCCGAAGGGGAAACCTGCGTCGATCGCATTTATCACATCGATCGCGGGTATGAATGTATTGAGGAAAAACTGCAATTGCTGGGCGCCAATATCCAGCGGTTGGCGGAATAAACGGGCGGATTAAATAGGCACGTTGTGGAAAAGCTGACCATTGCCCTGACCAAGGGCCGCATTCTCAAGGATACCCTGCCGCTGTTTGCAGAAGCGGGTATCGAGCCGGTGGAAAATATTGCGGAAAGTCGCAAACTGATTTTTGACACCACACTACCCCATGTGCGCTTCGTGGTAATTCGCGGCACCGATGTACCTACCTATGTGCAACTTGGCGCGGCGGATTTGGGTGTCGCGGGCAAGGATATGCTGCTTGAGCACGGCGCGGCGGGGATGTACGAGCCCCTGGACCTGGGGATTGCTCGCTGCAAGCTGATGACGGCGGTGATGCGCGATAAACCGCTGCCCGCCGGAAGGATCAAGGTGGCCACTAAGTTTGTAAATGTGGCGCGCCAGTATTTTGCGGCTCAGGGCACGCAAGTGGAGTTGATCAAACTCTACGGTGCAATGGAGCTTGCGCCGATGATGAACCTCGCCGACGTTATTGTAGATATAGTCGATACCGGCAATACCTTACGTGCTAACGGCATGGAGCCGGCAGAAACCATCGCCGATGTAAGCTCTCGCCTGGTGGTCAACACCAGTGCGCTGAAGCGCAAGCATCAGGCAGTGACCGATGTGATTGAACGTTTGCGTCGGGCTGTCGCCAAGAGGGGCGGCTAATGGCCGAGCTTCAGATTCGCCGCCTTGATAGCGGCGCGCCAGATTTCAGTGAGGCGCTCGATGCCTTGCTGGCTTGGGATTCGGTTTCCGATGCCGGGGTGCAGGCCGCGGTAGACGACATTGTGGAGGCGGTTCGTTGCCGTGGCGACGCCGCACTGCTGGAATATACTCGGCGCTTTGATCGCGTTAGCGCCGACACCGTGCCGGCGTTAGAGTTCTCTCAGGATCAGCTTCAGGCGGCGCTGGCAGCGATTGATCCAGAGCTGCGTGCGGCGCTGGAGCATGCGGCCGCGCGGGTGCGTGCATATCACGAGCGTCAGAAGCAGGATTCCTGGACCTATACCGAGGCTGATGGCACGGTGCTGGGCCAGCAGATTCGGCCGCTGGATCGGGCCGGGCTCTACGTTCCCGGAGGAAAGGCGGCCTACCCATCGTCGGTGCTGATGAATGCGATTCCGGCCAAAGTGGCGGGTGTTGCAGAGCTGATCATGGTATCGCCAACCCCGGATGGGGTGGCCAATGATATTGTGCTGGCGGCAGCGGCCATTGCGGGCGTTGATCGGCTGTTCGCTATTGGCGGAGCGCAGGCCGTGGCTGCACTGGCCTACGGAACCGAAACGATCCCCCGCGTTGACAAGATTGTGGGGCCGGGCAATATCTATGTGGCAACGGCAAAGCGCAAGGTATTTGGCCAAGTGGGCCTGGACATGATTGCGGGGCCATCGGAAATACTCGTGGTCTGCGACGGAAAAACCGATCCGGACTGGATTGCCATGGACCTGTTTTCCCAGGCCGAGCACGATGAGGATGCCCAGTCGAGTTTGATCTCGCCGGACGTCGACTTCCTGGCTGCGGTTGAAAACAGTATCCGCCGATTGCTGCCCGACATGGAGCGTGAAGCGATTATCCGCGCCTCGTTGGAAGGGCGGGCGGCGCTGATTGCTGTGCCGGACCTGGCGACTGCGATTGATCTGGTTAATCGTATTGCGCCGGAGCATCTGGAGCTGTCGGTAGATGCCCCGGAAACATTGTTGCCCGAGATACGCCATGCGGGGGCTATCTTTATGGGGCGCCACACGCCGGAAGCGTTGGGTGATTACTGTGCAGGACCAAACCACGTATTGCCTACGTCCGGAACGGCGCGTTTCTCGTCGCCGCTGGGTGTTTATGATTTCCAGAAGCGCAGTTCGCTGATTCAGTGTTCGGAATCTGCCGCGCCACTGGGCAAAACAGCGTCAGTATTGGCGCGCGGTGAGGCGCTGACCGCTCACGCGCGTTCCGCAGAAATGCGCTGGCCTACGAAGTGATTCCATACCTATGAAAGACAGACAATCCCTGGTGAAGCAGTGGGTGCGGCCGGAAATTCAGGCGCTGCAGGCCTATCATGTGCCGGCAGCTGACGGACTGGTCAAGCTCGACGCTATGGAAAACCCCTATAGCTGGCCAGAGGCGATGGTGGCTGACTGGCAGCAGCGGCTGCAGGGGGCCGCGCTAAATCGTTACCCAGATGCGGCCGCGGTATCGCTCAAGGCAAGGTTGCGCGAAGTGATGGGTGTGGCGGACGAGCAGGATATTTTGCTGGGTAACGGTTCCGACGAAATCATCCAGTTGCTGGCGATGGCTGTGGCTGGGCAGGGACGCAGTGTATTGGCGCCGGAGCCCGGATTTGTCATGTACCGGATGATTGCGACGTTTACGGGGATGCAGTACTGCGGGGTGCCACTGGACGAGGATTTCGATCTCGATCTGCCAGCCATGCTCGCGGCAATTGAACGTGAGCAGCCGGCTCTGGTGTTTCTCGCGCTGCCGAATAATCCGACGGGGAACCTGTTCAGTGCCGACAAGGTTAAGGCCGTTATTGAAGCCAGTCCTGGGCTGGTGGTACTGGACGAAGCCTATACGGCGTTTACCGATAGGGACCATCTGAGTTATCTGCACTATCCCAATGTGCTGGTGATGCGCACATTATCCAAAGTTGGCTTGGCGGGGTTGCGTCTGGGCATTCTGATTGGTGGTCGTGAGTGGCTTACTGAGCTGGACAAGCTGCGGCTGCCCTACAATATCAATGTGCTGACTCAGCTGAGTGCCGAGTTTGCGCTGGATCACTTTTCCGTGCTGACCGATCAAACCCAAACTATTCGCCGCGAGCGTGCCGTGCTGTTTGAGGCATTGGCGGCGATGCCGGGGGTGGAAGTGTGGCCCAGTGAAGCCAACTTTATTTTGCTGCGCTGCGATGAAGCGCGCGCGATTCACGCCCGCATGAAAGCCGCAGGCGTGTTGGTGAAATGCCTCGATGGGGCTCATCCCATGCTGGAAAACTGTTTGCGCTTTACCGTGGGAACCCCTGAGGAAAATCAGCGTATGCTGGGGGCCTTCACCGAAGCGCTCGCCCCTTAGGGCGACCCGAAGGCGTCAGCCTGCGCTGGTCGGCATGGGGCGGATGCTCACTTCAATGTCGAGCGATCGGCGCTGACCGTTGCGGCCCATTTCCACGGAAACGATATCTCCCGGTCGTGTGGTCGCGATCTCATTCATCCCTGCATGACCGTCACCCACGGACTTACCGTTGATTGCGTAGATAATGTCCCCCACTTGTAGGCCAGCTTTAGCCGCCGGGCCGCCGGGCATCAGTGCGCTGATGACCACGCCGTCGGTCTGCGGAGCGACCGATTTCACTTCCAGTCCAAGCCAGCCGCGTACCGGACGACCGTATTCAATAATGTCACTCATGGTGCGCAGTGCGAGATCGACCGGTATTGCCAGGCCAATGCCGGTTGAGCCGCCGCTCTGGGTGTAAATGGCCGTATTGATGCCGATGAGCGGACCGCGGTGATCCACTAGCGCGCCGCCGGAATTACCGGGATTGATAGCCGCATCGGTCTGGATGAAGTTCTCGTAGCTGCTCAGCCCCAGGCCGTAGCGACCCTTGGCGCTGACAATGCCCTGTGACATGGATTGCCCAAAACCGTAGGGATTGCCGATGGCAAGCACGATATCGCCCACTCTTGTGGTGCGGTTGTCGCCCAGCGGGATAGGCTGGAGCTGGTCGAGTTCAATTTTCAACACCGCCAGATCGGTTTCCGGGTCGCCGCCAATCAGGCGGGCAATGGCTTGTCGGCCGTCTTGTAGTAACACCAGAATTTCGTCGGCGCCTTGTATCACGTGCAGATTGGTCAGCAGATAGCCACGCTCAGATACAATCACACCCGAGCCGAGGCTGCGCTCAACCTTTTCGCGTTCAGCCGGATTTCCCCGGCGGAAAAAGTGCCGCAAGATTGGGTCGTCGAAAACCGTTGGGCGCTGCTCACGCACCAATTTACTGGTGTAAATGTTGACGACGGCGGGGGCCGCGCGGGTAAATGCCTCTGCGTAACCCGATGCAGAGGTGGTGGCTTGCGGTGCGGCAGGCGCCGATTTCTGTGCGACCAGAATTACCAGGCCGGTTATCAGCCCGGCAATCACCGGCCATAACAGCCAGCGTAACGATTGAGACATCCCTTTATCCTTGGCAGAGTTGGCCCCTCGGGCGGAGCATCGCGGTAGAATGCGATCAGCGCCGCCGTTTATAAAGCGGGAGGCCTCTATTGTGTCACAGTTGTCAGGGAAACGAAGTATGGGTGTTGCGCTCTCGGAGCTGGTTGCGGCTGCCAATGCATTGCTTGAGCCGGAAAACTTTCAGGATTATTGTCCTAACGGATTGCAGGTCGAGGGCAAACCTCAGGTCAAGCGCCTGGTCAGCGGCGTGACGGCGTCCCAGCGTCTGCTGGACGCGGCTGTGGCCCGGGATGCCGATGCCATTTTTGTCCATCACGGCTATTTCTGGCGCGGTGAGGACCCGGTGTTAACGGGTATGAAAGGTCGCCGAATACGTACGCTCATCCAGAACGACATCAGCCTTCTTGCCTACCATTTACCGTTGGATGCGCACCCGACGCTGGGCAACAATGCCCAGCTTGCAGCGAAGTTGGGCTTGCAGGTGCGCGGTGGATTGCAGCCGGGCAGTGCTCACCCGGTGGGTAACCATGGTGAATTGTCAGATCAGCAAAGTGCGCAGGCGTTTGCAGCGCATGTTGCCGCTGTGCTGGGTCGCGACGTGTTGTTGGAGGCTGCGGGGGAGCGTCCTGTGAAGCGGGTTGCCTGGTGTACTGGCGGAGCGCAGGGCTATCTGGCGCAGGCAGCGGCCTTGGGTGTGGACTGCTACCTGACCGGTGAGGTGTCAGAGCAGACCATTCATGAAGCACGGGAGCTGGGCATTCATTTTATTGCCGCAGGGCACCATGCGACTGAGCGCTACGGCGCCGGCGCGGTGGCCGGTCACCTTGCCGAGCGCTTTGGTATTGAGCACGAGTTTATCGATATTGATAACCCGGCCTGAAGGCCGCTTACAGGCCGCTGGGAGCGGTTACCGTTTCTTCTGGTTTTTTGTTGGATTTGTCCAATCCATAAGATTCGTCCAGCGCACCTTTGTAGCCGGGTGAGCGCGGCGCGTAGTCCAGGGGCTGTTCGGCTGGGCGCGCCAGTGGTTCGCCCTGGATGACCGGGCGGTCCTCGGGTAGCGACTGCAGCGGGCTGATGCCGTGGCTGGTGAGTTCGCCGGCACTTTTGGCGAGATGGTTGTGTACGTCGCGATAGCTTTCGGTCATCTGGTTCAGCAGTTCAGCAGTTTGATTGAAATGCTGGTTTACCTGCTCCTGATAATCCTGTTGTTGGCGTTGCAGCTTCTGAATATGAGATTCCAGTGCCTTGCGGCTCTGGTGGGAGGGTGACAGCTTGTTCACCAGCCAGGCGCCAGCGGC
This sequence comes from Litorivivens sp., assembly GCF_041625495.1. Taxonomy (GTDB): domain Bacteria; phylum Pseudomonadota; class Gammaproteobacteria; order Pseudomonadales; family Spongiibacteraceae; genus Litorivivens. The sequence continues at coordinate 9,556 of NZ_JBFJTH010000124.1, forward strand.
GAGGCCTGCAATCAGGGCCAGAAAAGCGATCAGGGCTACAGTCTGGGTTTCGTACACAGCTTACTCCACTTGCGGATATCTATGGTCGCAGTATAACGGCTGGCGAAGATGGCGGCAGTAGTCAGGCGACAAAAATTGCGAAATGGGCCGGCTATCGTTAAAGTTGCGCCCTCTTTGGCGATCGCATGTGTGAGAATCTGACATGCCTACACCCCTGGAGCGTTATCAAGCCGATCTTCAGCGGCCGGATTTTACGCCCGATACAGCACAGCAGCAGGCTGTAGAAAGCCTGCAGCGCCTCTATGATGAGTTAGTGGAGCTGGAGCAGACCCAGCGCGCTGCCAGTCTGGTGCAGCGCCTGCTCGGCCGGTTTATCGGTGAGGAGCGCGAGCCCGTAAAGGGGCTTTATTTCTGGGGTGGCGTTGGTCGCGGCAAAACGTATCTGATGGACACCTTTTATGAGTGCCTGCCGTTTGAGCGCAAAATGCGGGCGCACTTCCATCGCTTCATGCGGCGTATCCACGGTGACCTCAAGGAGCTCGCCGGGGAGAAAAACCCGCTGGTAGTGATTGCGGAGCGCATTTCGCGTGAAGCGCGGGTGATTTGTTTTGACGAATTTTTTGTCTCTGATATCACCGATGCCATGATTCTGGCGGGCTTGTTTGAAGAGCTCTTTGCGCGCGGTGTCGTGCTGGTAGCGACGTCAAATATCGTCCCCGAAGAGCTTTACAAGGATGGTCTGCAGCGGGCGCGTTTTCTGCCGGCAATCGACCTGATCAAGGCGAATACGAAGGTGATCAATGTGGATGGTGGTGTAGACTACCGTTTGCGAACGCTGGAGCAGGCGGAGCTTTATCATTCGCCTCTGGATGCGCAGGCCGATATCGGCTTGGAGGATTCCTTCCGCAAGTTGTCGCCTGAGCCGGGGCTGGCCAATGTGGCGCTTGATGTCGAAGGGCGGCCTATCACTGCCCGTTACGTGGCGGACGATGTTGTCTGGTTTGACTTTAAGGCGTTGTGTGACGGCCCGCGGAGTCAGAACGACTATATTGAGCTGGCGCGGATATACCACGCGGTGTTGGTCAGTGATATTCCGCAGATGAGCAGCAAGAATGACGACCAGGCCCGGCGCTTTATAAATATGGTCGATGAGTTTTACGACCGGCACGTCAAGCTGGTATTGTCGGCGGCTGTGCCGTTGGAACAGTTATATGCTGGCGGACGCTTGGATTTTGAGTTTCAGCGCACGGTCAGTCGGCTGTTGGAAATGCAGTCTCACGACTATTTGGCGCGCGAGCACAGGCCGTGAAAATCGTTTGAACTAGGCGATTAAATGCTTGAAATGGCAGGGGCGGTTCTGTAGTATTCGCGCTCTTTCTTACGTACGAGCCTTTGGGGCAGGATTGATGAAAACCTATAGTGCAAACCCTGACGCTGTGAAGCGTGACTGGTATGTGGTTGATGCCGAAGGAAAAACTTTGGGGCGTCTGGCCAGCGAGATCGCACATCGCCTGCGTGGCAAACACAAGCCAGAATACACACCGCACGTTGACACCGGTGATTACATCGTTGTGGTCAATTGTGAAAAGGTGGCGGTTACCGGTAATAAATCTACCGACAAGATGTATCATCACCACAGCGGTTACCCGGGTGGCTTGAAGTCTTTCAGCTTTGAGAAGCTGATCGAGCGTGCCCCTGAGCGTGTTCTGCAGCGCGCCGTTAAAGGCATGCTGCCGCGTAACCCGCTGGGTCGTGCCATGTTCAAGAAACTGAAAGTGTACGCTGGTGATGCACATCCTCACGCAGCGCAACAGCCGCAAGAGCGCAAGATCTAATCGGACCCTAAGGCTATGTCAGCTACGCAATACTACGGAACCGGTCGTCGCAAAACTTCCACGGCTCGCGTTTTCCTGTCTGAGGGAACCGGCGCGA
>NZ_JBFJTH010000125.1:0-11356 GCF_041625495.1 Litorivivens sp.
CGTCGCTCAGAAATAACTAAAATCAGCTATCGGCTTTTCCGGAGCGGTAATACCAATATGAAGCATACCGTCAGCGTTTTTCTGTTGCTCGCCACCTTTTGGCTGATCAACTCAGGCTATTACAAACCGCTGTTGCTGAGCTTTGGCTTGTTTTCCGCGATCTTTGTGGTCTATCTGACGCACCGCATGGATGTTGTTGATCATGAGTCCCACCCCCTCCACCTGTTCAATATCAAGTTGCCGAGTTATTACATTTGGCTGGTGGGACAGTTGATTGTCAGCAATATTGATGTGGTCAAGCGCGTCTGGTCAGGCCGAAACAGTATTTCTCCCTGTGCTGCGTGGCTTCCACTGAGTCAGGTCACAGATATCGGGCGGGTGATCTACGCCAATTCGATTACCCTCACACCGGGCACGGTGGCAATGGATTTGGAAGACGACCGGGTCTATGTGCACGCGTTGAGTCGCGAGGGACTGGAAGTTTTACGCGCTGGCGAAATGGATCGCCGTGTAAGTGATTTGGAGCGATAGGACCGATGGTATTGACGGTAGTCGCAATTGCTCTGATTGTCGTGATGGCTATGGCCATCGCCCGCGCTCTGCTTGGCCCGACCATTTACGATCGCATTCTGGCGGTTAACCTCTTTGGCACCAAAACGGTTCTGCTGATCGCCGTTGTCAGCTATATCGTTGGGCGTCCGGACTTTCTCGATGTTGCCCTGATATACGCGCTGATTAACTTTATCAGTGTGATCGCGGTGTTGCGGTTTTTCGAATACGGCTCGGACAACGTAAGCGACAAGGTGGGTGAAGATGGCTGAGTTGGTAACGCTATTGGGCTCGCTGTGTCTGTTGCTCGGTGCCTTTCTGATTTTTTCCGGCGGTTTGGGTGTTTTGCGCTTTCCGGACTTTTTTACCCGCATGCACGCCGCGGGGGTGACCGAAACCATGGCGGCTACCCTGATTGTGTTGGGCTTGATGTTGCACTCCGGTTGGGGCCTGCCACTGTTCAAGCTTTTGCTGATCTTGCTATTTGTGATGATTACCGGCCCTACGGCGAGTCACGCCCTGGCGAAATCGGCGCTCCACGGTGGTCTGCGGCCGCTGGGCGATAATTCGAATAACGAGCGTCATTAGTCGGGAGTTTTTGTCATCGGTACGCTGCTTGATATATCCGTTTTAACCCTGCTTGTAATCGTGGCGTTGGCCATCGTGCGGGCGCGGGATCTGTTTGCCACAGTGATGTTGTCTGGCATTTACGGTTTGCTGTCCGCAAGCTTTTTTATACTGATGGATGCGGCCGATGTCGCCTTCACGGAAGCCGCCGTGGGCGCAGGCATTTTCCCCTTATTGATGCTCACGGTGTTGTCCAGTGTCGGGCGCTACGAAGCCGAAGGGCGGCGTATTCGGTTTTTCCCGCTGTTATTGATGCTGGTACTTGCGGTTGCTCTGTTTGCGGCAATGCTGCAGATGCCACCTTTCGGATATGTCGATGCGCCTTCGCACGGCCATGTTGCGCAGCGCTATATTCACGACTCGCCGGATGAAATCGGTATCCCTAATATGGTGACCAGCGTGCTGGCCAGCTATCGGGGCTTCGATACGCTGGGCGAAGTAGTGGTGATCTTTACCGCGGCGGTTGGTGTGGTGGTCATTCTGTTGGGCGGTCGCCCGAAAACGCCGCAGCAGTCTACGCAGGCGTTGATGGCAGAGCACAAAGTGCTGCGAATTGTCGGGAAGATGCTGATTCCTTTGATTCTATTGTTTGGTCTGTACGTGCAATTCCACGGTGAGTACGGGCCGGGCGGGGGCTTTCAAGCCGGGGTTATTTTTGCGGTCGGCATCATTCTCTATGCCATGCTCTTTGGGCTCAGTAATGCCCAGCGGGTGGTGCCGCTTGGTGTTCTGCGCTGGCTTGTCGCGCTGGGTGTCTTGATCTACGGCAGCGTCGGTCTGGCCAGTTTTTTAAATGGCGGCGAATACCTGAACTACTCGGTGTTGGCGAACGATTCGGTCACCGGGCAGCACATCGGTATTATTCTGATTGAGTTGGGTGTCGGCATCACTGTGGCCTCGGCCATGGTGCTGATCTTCTTTGCGTTTACCCGCGCCACTCGCAGCCGCGACGAGCTGGAGGAATGATGGCGGATTACTATAACTATCTGGTTGTGGTGCTGTTGATGACACTGGGTCTCTACATCGTCATGACACAGGGCAACCTGGTCAAAAAATTGATTGGCCTAAATGTTTTTCAAACCTCCGTTTTTATTTTTTATATCAGCACGGCCAAGGTTAATGGCGGCACCGCACCAATAGTGATCGACGGGGCTGAGCTGTATTCGAACCCCTTGCCGCAGGTGTTGATTCTCACGGCCATTGTGGTGGGGATTGCTACCATGGCGTTGGCGCTGGCGCTGGTGCTGCGTATCAAACGCGCCTACGGAAGCGTCGAGGAAGATGTGATACTGGAACAGGATAAGCCGTGCTGAACCATCTTGCTGTTCTTCAGGTTGTCGTCCCGCTGCTTGCGGCCCCAGCCTGTCTGATTCTGGAGCGGGCCCGCGCGGCTTGGCTCTTTACCTGTCTGGCCTGCCTGCTGTCGCTCGGTATCAGTATTGCCCTGTTTTTGCAGGTCCAGGCCAGTGGTCCGATCAGTTATGCAATGGGGGGCTGGGAAGCGCCCTGGGGGATCGAGTATCGCATTGATGCCTTGTCGTCGTTTGTGCTGTTGCTGATCAATCTTGTTGCTGTAGCCGTGGTTATCGGTGCCAACAGCAGTCTAGTGGCCGAGCTGCCGGAATCCCGTCATTCTCCGTTCTATGTTCTGTTGTTGCTCTGCCATGCTGGGCTGCTCGGTATTGTTGCCACGGGCGATGCCTTTAATGTCTTTGTGTTTCTGGAAATTTCGTCACTGTCGACTTATGCGCTGGTGGCGCTAGGGCGTGATCGCCGGGCGCTGTTTGCCGCCTATCAATACCTGATTGTCGGCACCATTGGCGCAACCTTTTTCCTGATTGGCCTCGGCTTTCTCTACAGTTTAACGGGCACGCTGAATATGGCCGATTTGGCGCAGCGCTTGCCCGGGCTTGAGGAAAAACGCCTTGTGGCTGCGGCGTTTGCGTTTATTGTGATAGGCATTGCGCTGAAGCTGGCGCTGTTTCCGCTGCACGGCTGGCTCCCTGACGCCTATACTCAAGCGCCGTCGATGGCCACGGCTTTTCTCGCCGCCTCGGCGACCAAAGTCGCGCTCTATCTATTAATTCGCATGTACTTTGACGTACTTGGTCAGGAAGCGGTTAACGCCCTGTTCCCGATGGGAACGCTGCTTCTTGTGCTGGGCGCAGCGGCGGTGCTGCTGGCGTCTCTGGCGGCGATCCGGCAGGACAACGTCAAACGTATTTTTGCGCTTTCCAGTGTCGGCCAGATCGGCTATCTGGTCATTGGTGTGGGCCTTGGCAGTGCGCTGGGTTTGCAGGCAGCATTGCTGCACCTGTTTAACCATGCGCTGATCAAAGCGGCGCTGTTTATCGCGGTGGCGGCGGTGGTGTGTCGTGTTGGCGGTAGTCGATTAGACGATTTTCGTGGCCTCGGACGGGCCATGCCCTGGACGATGGCTGGTCTGTTGATTGGTGCACTGAGTTTGATCGGTGTGCCCCTGACGGCCGGTTTTGTCAGTAAGTGGTTTCTTGTACTGGCGGCGATGGAGGCGGGACTGTGGCCGTTGGTAGCGCTGGTGCTAATTGGTTCGTTTATTGCTCTGTTCTATGTCTGGCGGATTGTGGAAGTTGCCTATTTCCAGCAGCGCGACGGGGTGGCCATCAGTGAGGCGCCCCTGATGCTGCTGATTCCGCTGTGGGGTATGGCGCTGGCCAATCTGTACTTTGGTATTGATACGAGTCTCACCGTGGAGGGTTCCGAGCAGGCGGTGAACTTTCTGATGGGGAGTCGACCATGATGCAATCAGCGACTCATCTTTTATTGATCGCGTTGGTGCTGCCGCTACTGGCGGTTCCCGGTATTTTGCTGGCGCGAAACCATCCGAATCTGCGTGAAGCCATCTCCCTGCTGACCGGGGTTGCGTTGTTTATTGTCAATCTCTGCCTCTATCGCTTGGGTGAAGGCGGTGTGGTGTTGGTGGAGGTTTTGCCGAAGCTTGCCATCAGTCTGCAACTGCAACCGCTCGGGCTGGTGTTTGGTCTGGTTGCCAGCCTGTTGTGGCCGATCACCACCCTCTATGCCATCGGCTATATGCGCGGGCATGAGGAAGACAATCAAACCCGCTTTTATGTTTTCTTCGCGGTGGCGATTGCTGCGGTGATGGGGCTGGCCTACGCGGGCAACCTGTTTACCCTGTTTGTTTTTTACGAAATCGTGACCTTCAGCACCTATCCGCTGGTGACCCATGCCGGCACCGAAAAGGCGCTGAAGGGCGGGCGTACTTATCTGAGTTTGTTGCTGGGTACTTCCATCGTCTTTTTCATTCCGGCGATGATCGGTACCTGGTTCTTTGCCGGAACGCTGGAGTTTCAGCCGGGTGGGGTTTTCGGGGACGATGTTTCGCCGTTGGTTCTGTCCGTGTTGCTGGTGCTGTTTGCCTTCGGTATTGGCAAAGCGGCCCTCATGCCGTTCCATCGTTGGCTGCCTGCGGCAATGGTGGCGCCAACGCCGGTGTCCGCATTGCTGCATGCGGTGGCGGTGGTCAAGGCCGGTGTGTTCTCGGTAGTCACTGTAGTCGTGTATATCTTTGGCATTGAAACCGTTGCTCAGCTGCCAATCACGCCGTTTCTGGTGTATCTGGCGGGCGCCTCGATTCTGCTGGCCTCGCTGGTGGCCATGCGGCAAGACAACTTTAAATCCCGACTGGCGTATTCCACGGTCTCACAATTGGGTTACATCACCTTGGGCGCCTTTCTTGCCAGTGAGGCGGCGATTGCGGGTAGTTTGCTGCACATCGTGATGCATGCCTTCGGTAAGATCACGCTGTTCTTCTGTGCGGGCGCGATTTATGTCGCTCATCATAAAAGTCAGATCACCGAGCTTGATGGCATGGGTCGAGTGATGCCGGTGACCTTTATAGCCTTTACTCTCGGCGCCCTGTCTATCATCGGTCTGCCGCCATTGGGTGGTGTGTGGAGCAAGTGGTTCCTGATGCAGGGCTCGCTGGACAGCGGTTACTGGCTGATGCTGGCGGTGCTGTCGATCAGCTCTCTGCTCAATATTGTTTATCTGCTGGAAATACCGGCTCGCGCCTTCCTGAAATCGGCTCCCGAGGGCGCCACCTTGCAAGAAGCGCGCAGTACCTCGGTGCTGGCCATGACGATTACTGCCCTGATGTGTATCGCGCTGTTTATCTACGGCGGCGATCTCTATGAATTTATTCGCTCCGCGAGGCTCACCTGATGGCATCTGAACAACGCGATGAGCGGCAACGCTGGTTGGACCGCCCGGAAAACGTCACCAAAATTGTCAGGGCATTGTGGATTGCCTGCGGCGCGTTGGTGGTGGCTGAATTCTTTTATCACAAGCACCCTTATTTTGGCTTCGATGGCAGCTTTGCGTTCTACGCGATCTTTGGCTTTGTCGCCTACTGCGTCATCGTATTTTCCGCCAAGGGACTGCGTCGTGTGATCAAGCGGGACGAGGACTATTACAATGAGTGAGGTGTTGCTCAACCCTGCACTGCTGATGATGCTGGCCGGTTTGGTCGCGCTGGTGATTCCCAAGCGCGCCTTGGGCGTGTGGGCCGTCATTGTGCCGGTGGCGACGCTGGCCTTGTTGATTGCCTTACCCGAGGGTGTAGCGGGGCAGTTCACCGTATTTGGCATGGAATTGATCACCCGCCGCATCGATGGCCTCAGTTTTGTGTGGGCGGTGATCTTCCACATAGCGGCGATTCTCGCGGGTATCTATGCCTGGCATGTGCAGGATCGGGTGCAGCAGGTGGCTGCTCTGATTTACGCTGGAGCTGCCATTGGCGCGGTGCTGGCAGGTGATTTACTGACCCTCTTCCTCTACTGGGAGCTGACGGCCCTGTCATCGGTCTTGCTGATCTGGGCCTCGCGCAACCCGACGGCGACCAAAGTCGGCTTTCGTTACCTGATTATTCAGGTGATCTCCGGTTTGTTGTTGATGTGTGGTGCTTTGGTGATGCACCAGCAGACGGGCAGTATTGCCTTCGACCATATCGGTCTGGAAGGTGTCGCGGGCTGGCTGATCTTTATAGCTTTTGGCATCAAGTGCGCGTTCCCGTTTCTGCACAACTGGCTGCAGGACGCATACCCTCACGCCACGCCGACAGGCACGGTCGTGTTGTCGGCCTTTACCACCAAGCTGGCGGTATACTCGCTGGCGCGCGGCTATGCCGGCGAGGATCTGCTGATCACCATCGGCGCGATTATGACCGCCTTCCCGATTTTCTTTGCGGTGATTGAAAATGACCTGCGCCGGGTGCTGTCCTACAGCCTCAACAACCAGCTGGGCTTTATGGTGGTAGGTGTCGGCATCGGCACTGAACTGGCCATTAACGGCGCGGCGGCTCATGCCTTTGCCCACATCCTCTACAAGGCCCTGTTGTTTATGTCGATGGGCGCGGTGTTGTATCGGGTGGGTACGGTGAAAGCCAGTGAGCTGGGCGGACTTTATAAATCCATGCCCTGGACGACGGCGTTTTGCATTATTGGCGCGATGTCGATTTCTGCCTTCCCGCTGTTCTCGGGTTTTGTCACCAAGTCGATGATTCTTACCGCAGTGGCTTATGAGGGCCACTGGGTGATCTGGACAGTGCTGCTATTCGCCTCTGCCGGTGTACTGGATCACTCCGGTATCAAGGTGCCGTTCTTTACCTTTTTCTTCCACGACGCGGGTCATCGGGTTAAAGAGGCACCCTGGAATATGCTATTGGCGATGGGCATCACTGCCTTCCTGTGTATTGCGATTGGCGTCTACCCCGACCCGCTTTACGCCATACTGCCTTTCCCGGTGGACTACCATTCCTACACTGCAGCTCACGTGATTACCCAGCTGCAGCTGCTGTTGTTCGCGGCACTGGCCTTTGCGGTGCTGATGCGCAAGGGCTGGTACCCGGAAGAGATCAAATCCACCAATCTGGATTTCGACTGGGTCTATCGCAGACTTCTGCCCCGAATCACTGCAGCCACGCTGAACGGTGTGTGGGCTGTTGATCGCGCAGTGCGCAGTGCGGCAATGCGAGGGCTTGATGTTCTCGTAGCGAAGGCCAATCACACGCTCGGCCCCGGCGGGGCATTCTCACCCAGCCTGTCGACCGGTGCTATGGTGGTGTATGTTTCGCTGTTGTTAGCCTTTTACGTAGTGTTCAGCTTTTACTGGTCTGCTTAGTGGCCGTGGCCAGGGCCGGATTGGATTCTCGCTGGAGCTAGCCGAGGGTGGGGTAGGGAATAACCTGTAATCCTGTCGCTATGCCCTCTCCCGCCGGGAGAGGGTTGAGGTTATCGCCCCGAGATGCAAACCAAAAAAAAGGCTGCCATCAGGCAGCCTTTTTGCGGTGTCTCATAACTCAGGCCGTTGCGGCCTGCAGTTCCAGTGTCAGTACCCGCAGGCGTCGAGCCTGCATTTTCATATTGTACTCGAGCTCTTTCAGGCGGCTAGTCAGAGAAACCTCTTCCCATTTCTGCTGCAGACGCTCTTTGCTTTCGGTCAGTTGCTGCACTTTGTCCGCGTAGGTCTTCTGGCTCAGTTCCTTGCACTCAGCCAGACAAGCAGCAAACAATTGGTACTCATGTTCCAGAAAGGCTTTTACGGTGGTGACATCGACCGCTTTGGCGAGCTTGAGCTTTTCCTCGGCCCGCTTGAACTGCATGGCCACAATTGCGCGCTGAATCTTGAAGTCGGGCACCTTTTTCAGATCCCAGGTGAGGCCCAGCCATGAGCAGGTTTTGATCAGCCATTTAGTGGGGTCGAAGTGCCACCAGCGAATACCGTTGCGGTAATCGTTTTGAAAGATGTGGTGGTAATTGTGGTAACCCTCACCATAGGTGAAAAGGGCCAAAATATCGTTGTCGCGCGCTGAGTTCTCGTCGGTATAGGGCTGGCGTCCCCAAAAGTGTGCCAGTGAGTTGATGAAAAAGGTGGTGTGATGGCTGACCACCAGACGCAGGAACCCGGCGACCAGCAGCCCCGCCCAGACATCGCCGCACAGCCAGCCCACAAGCGCTGCCGGTATGACGTTCATGGCCAGGGCAATCTTCATGTAGTGGTTGTGCTGCCACATCACGATCTTGTCGCGCATTAGGTCAGGGGAGTTGGAAAAATCGTCACGGCCCGCTTCGTAATCTCGAATCATCCAGCCCATGTGGGAGAACCACAGGCCTTTCTTGGCTGAATATGGGTCGCGCTCGATATCGTCTACATGCCGGTGGTGACGACGGTGCCCGGAGGCCCAAATCAAAATGCTGTTTTGAAAAGCCGCGGCGCCAAACAGCGCGTAAAACAGGCGCAGTGACCAGTGTGCTTTGTAGGCGTTGTGAGCCCACAGTCGGTGGTAGCCGGCCGTAATGGACATGCCATTGGCGCCGAGAATGACGGCGAAGGCGAGCCACTGGCTCCAGTGGAAGCCAACGCTAAAGCCGTACCAGGGAACGCCGATTGCCGCAATGGCGAAGGTAATGGCGAACATCAGGGTTTGAGGCCAAAGAATTGGGGGTTTCTGTTCAGACATTGGTTTTATGGTCTCACTATCAGGTTCAGTCTATACAGCGAAGACTTCCATGATACCGAAAGGGTAACGAGGGGGATATAGGTGGATGTGCTCAAAATGGTTGTCATTTGGGTCAAGTACTCATCGTTAACAATGCAGAATCATTAACAATTTTTAGGTAAATCCAGCAGATCTTGTTGCACACTGGATACCATACCTAGCCCCAAGGAGTGTTCAGATGGCCTGGGATTTCTCGACCGATGATGCCTTTCGTCCCGCGCTGGACTGGATGCGCGATTTCGTTGATAACACACTGATTCCTCTAGAGCTTCTGCTTGACGGCCTGAATCAGGCTGAATTAGATGCGTTATGGCAGCCTCTCAAACAGCAGGTTAAAGACCGTGGCCTGTGGGCGCCCCACCTGGACAAAGGGAGTAGTGGGCAGCCTCAGCAACGCCTTGCGCTGATGCACGAAATTCTAGGTCGCTCTGAACTGGCGCCGGAAATTTTTGGTTGTCAGGGGCCGGACTCGGGAAATGCAGAATTGATCGAGGTGGGGGCTACCGAGGCTCAGAAAGAACGCTGGCTATATCCGCTGCTGCGGGCCGAGCGGCGTTCAGCATTCTGCCTAACTGAGCCGGAAACGTCGGGTTCGGATCCCACGGGCATTGCGACGCGCTGCGAGCGCGACGGCGATCATTGGGTGCTTAATGGTGAAAAGTGGTTTGCCTCCAATGCCTCAGTGGCGGATTTTCTGCTGGTGATGTGCGTGACCGACCCTGACGCACCTCCGCATAAACGTGCTGCAATGGTGGTGGTCGAGCGGGGCACACCGGGTCTGGAATTGATCAGGGATGTGCCAACCATGCACAACCCGCACCTTGCTGCCGACGATTTTCTGATGGATAGAATCGGCGGTCACACACATGTACGTTTCAATAATTGCCGCGTGTCGCACGATCATATGATCGGCGCACCGGGCGAAGGTTTTGTGCTGGCCCAAAAGCGGCTGGGCGGCGGCCGCATTCATCATGCCATGCGTATGATTGGTCAGTGCCATCGCGCCTTTGACACAATGAAGGAGCGGGCGGTATCGCGCCATACCAGAGGCAAACCACTGGCTCGGCAGCAGATGGTGCAGAACATGATTGCCGAAAGTTATGCCGAGATTGAAATGATCCGCTTGCTGGTCATGAAAGCGGCCTGGACCATGGATAATAAAGGGGCTTTTAGTAAAGAATCGCGCGCCGAAATAGCGGCGATCAAATATACCGCACCGCGTATTCTGCTGAGCGTGATTGACCGCGCGATTCAATTGCACGGTGCGCTTGGGTACAGCTGCGATATGCCGCTGGAAGGTATGTACCGCAGTGCTCGGGCCTTGCGGGTGGCCGACGGTGCCGATGAAGTACACAAGCAAAGTCTGGCGCGATTGTTGTTAGAGGATGTAACGCCAGTGGATGGTTGGCCCAGCGAGCACATCCCCAGCCGTAGGCGCAAAGCCAGAGAGAAGTTCGGCCATCTGATTACACAGGCAAAAGCGAGCGTGTCGTGAGCACACTGAAAGGAATTGAACTGAACGCTGTGACTGACTGGTTGGCAGCGCACCTGACCGGCAGCTATGCCCCCTATATATTTGAACTGATTGCCGCAGGTGGCTCCAACCTCACCTATCGCGTTACCGATGCCAGAGGGGAGGTGTTTGTATTGCGCCGCCCGCCGGTAAAAGGCGTGGTGGCCACCGCCCATGATATGAGTCGGGAGTGGCGCATTATGGATGCGCTGCACAGGCATTCGGATATTCCGGTGCCCGCCACGCTGGCCTACTGCGACGATGTCAGCGTGACTGGCGCGGCTTTCTACGTGATGGGCTTTGTTGACGGGCTGATCTTGCGCGATCGCATCAGTACAGATGGTTTGAGCAAGTCTCAGGCTCAGCGTGCCACGGAATCGCTGGTCGACGTGCAGGTGGCTTTTCATACGCTGGATGTTGACCAGATAGGGTTGGGTAATCTGGGCAAGCGAGAAGATTACCTGCAGCGCCAGCTGAAGCGCTGGCGTAAGCAGGCAGAGGCTGTAATGACCCGTGAGCTGCCTTTACTGGATGAATTACACAGCCTACTGGTTGCTCAGGCTCCGCCGTCACAGCGCGCTCCCGGGCTGGCGCACGGCGATTACCGGTTCGATAACTGTGTGCTGGATGCAACCGGCAAGGTGATCGCTGTACTCGATTGGGAACTGTGCACGCTGGGTGATCCGGTTGTCGATTTTTGCTGGTCCCGGCAGTATTGGGCAGAACCGGGTGACAAGCTGACGTTTTTGCAGAATCCGCCCACCTTGAACCCAATTTTTCCTAATCGCGCTACGGTGGAACAGCTATACGAAGAAAAATCCGGCTACTCTCTGGATGATCTGAACTACTACACGGCCTTTGGCTGGTGGAAAATGGCCTGTATAGTTGAGGGCGTTTATGCGCGCTTGAAAAAGGGCGCCAGTGGCGGCATGAAAACCGCGCCGGCGGAACAGGTGGGGGCGATGGTTGGGGCTTATCTGTACGAAGCTCAGCGGAGTTTACCGCAATAGCAGTGTCTGCGGTTTTGTCCGCAAAGCCTGCGTTTCAATCACCTCACCGCCTCAAATAAAAACAACAACAGAGAATGCCATGTCCAACAAACTCGTAGA
>NZ_JBFJTH010000126.1:0-11334 GCF_041625495.1 Litorivivens sp.
GGCAGCTTTTGCAACACGCTCGTGGGTGATGAAGACTTTGGATTCCGAATCTTCAAGAATGTAGGCGACTTCCGGTCCAGCCAAGTGCCAGTTGATGGGCACCATGTAAAAACCGGCTTGGGTTGCTGCCAGGTAAATGTGATAAAACTCGGCGCAGTTTGGCAGCATCATCGCAACGGCATCTCCGCGCTGCATGCCCAGTGCGCGCAGCCCGTGAACCACCTGGTTGGCGGTGTTGAGCAGATCGCCACGGGTGTATTGCTTGCCGTCGGGTGCGACCAGAGCCAGTGGTGAGGGGTCTTTGCGGGCAAATGACCAGAATCCCAGTTCAGACATGCGGTTTCCTCCCTTCCTTATGGTTTGTTGGCCGAAACTATAGCACCACCATGCAGTGTCGCCATCGCCTCAAGCGGCGAGTTGCATTATCAATTCAGGTCAGCAGCAAAGCGGCGGAGTACAGAGAGAGGGACCGTATCGAGAGCTTTCTGATGGGTGCGTTGCAGAAATACCCGTGGCGCCATGTTTTGTTCGTGGGCTTCCAGCCAGCGCGCAGCGCAAAGACACCAGCGGTCGCCGGGTTGGAGACCGGGAAAGCCAAATTGCGGGGCGGGGGTGGATAAATCGTTGCCGCGAAAGCGCGAATATTCTAGAAACTCTTGGGACATTTCCACGCATACGGTATGTGAGCCCAGATCTTCAGCGCTGGTATTGCAGCAGCCGTCGCGAAAGAAACCTGTTACGGGGTCTTCGCTGCAGGGAAGCAGGGGTTCACCGAATACATTGAGTGACTCTTCCATGGCCATTGCATCACTCCATTATTGAAAGGGTGAAACCATACCCTTGCGTGGCTACAACGTGCAAGCGTCACTGCTTTTTCAGTTCGTGGAGAGCCATTGATGTTGTTCGGTCACACTGCAGGCTGGGTCGATTTTCTTCCATTTCGGGAAGCGGCGCGACCGCTTCGAAGCTGCCAAAGTAGCGATCAGTCAGATGCTGGTATTGCTCGGTGCCGTGAGTTTTCCAGCCAATTTCCTCGTTGGTCAGTGTGCGCACAATTCGCGCGGGTACGCCGGATACCAGCGTTCGAGGCGGGATTTCGAAACCGGCTTTGACAAAGGCGTTGCCGCCTACAAAAGCCTCTTCGCCTACGACCACCCCGTCCATCACTGTGGCATTGATGCCCACTAATGCATTACGTTTTACGATGCAGCCGTGAAGCACCGCGCCGTGACCGATATGGCCAAGCTCTTCCACCACGACCTTTTTTTCGGGAAAGCTGTGCAGCATGCAGTGATCCTGGACATTGGCACCGTCGTGGACTTCCACAATGCCAAAGTCGCCGCGCAGGCAGGCAAACGGGCCGATAAAACAGTGGGCGCCGATGCGTACGTCACCAATCAACACCGCTTCGGGGTGTACAAAGCTGCTGGGGTGAACGACGGGGATAACCCCTTCCAGTGCATAGACCTTAGCCATAAATACTCCCGAAGCGCGGCGGTGGGTTGCAGAATCAATTGGTGGAGACAAGCATAGCATTGCGCAATTGCGTGAAAATCGTCCGTTTGATCAGCAGGTCTCTGGCACAACACTGATTTTTCGCCTCAACTCAGACATAATGGATGGGTTAATACCATCAATTTGAGGTCAGTAGAAACCCTTCATGCGCAGAACGAAAATTGTCGCAACCATCGGCCCAGCTTCCGACAGTGTTGAAACCCTCTCAGCCCTTATCAAGGCGGGCGTTAATGTGTTTCGGCTTAATTTTTCTCACGGCCTGGCCGATGAGCAGCGCCAACGCGCTCACCGGATTCGAGAGTTGGCGGCCGAGCTGGGGCGGCACGTGGCGCTGCTGGGTGACTTGCAAGGCCCCAAGATTCGATTGCGTAAATTGCCTGACGATGCAATTGCCTTGAAAAAAGCCCAGACGCTGGTGCTCGATACCGATCTTGAGGACGGTGCCGGCGACAGCGGGCATGTTGGGGTGGATTATCCTCCTTTGCCGGAAAGTGTATCGGCCGGTGATATTCTGCTGCTTGACGATGGCCGGTTCCGGCTAGTGGTCGAGAAGGTGGAAGGCAATCGCGTGCACACCCGCTCCGAAAGCACAGGCACCCTTAAATCGCGTAAGGGGATTAACAAATTGGGCGGTGGTCTGTCAGCTCCGGCGTTAACGGCAAAAGATCTGCAGGACGTCAAAGTGGCTGCCGAGTTGGCGCTGGATTACGTGGCAATCTCATTTCCCAGCGGTGCCGCAGATATCGAATATGCTCGCAGTGAATTGACCAAGGCCGGTTGCATTGCCGACGTCATCGGTAAAGTTGAGCGGGCGGAAGCGGTGGCGGATCCAGCAACCCTTGATGCGTTAATTGAAGCCTGTGACGGCATTATGGTGGCGCGGGGAGATCTTGGTGTCGAGATTGGCGATGCTAATCTCATTGCCTATCAGAAGCTGATGATAAAGCGGGCGCGGCAGCTTAACCGGGTGGTCATCACCGCGACCCAGATGATGGAATCGATGATTTCCAGCCCGCTGCCCACTCGTGCAGAAGTGTTTGATGTGGCCAATGCCGTGCTCGATGGTACCGACGCGGTTATGCTTTCGGCTGAAACTGCTGCCGGCCAATATCCGGTAGAGACGGTCGAGGCCATGGCAAGTACTTGTGTAGGTGCGGAGCAGTCGCCATCGATAAGGCGTTCCGGTCATCGCATGGATCGTGAATTCGTCAGCGCTGAAGAGGCCGTTGCGATGGGTGCCATGTACACGGCAAATCACCTGCAAGGGGTGAAGGCCCTTATTGCACTGACGGAATCTGGCAAAACGCCTTTGCTGATGTCTCGCATCAGCTCCGGGCTACCGATCTACGCGGTGAGTGGCCATCAGACCACCTGCAATCGAGTATGTTTATATCGGGGTGTCCGACCGGTCTATATGGAGACAGCAAAATATACCCCGGAAGAGTTGATTCCGGCGGTGGTGGCACACTTGCGCGACAAGGGGCTGGTAAACCCTGGCGACACGGTATTGTTTACACACGGCGATAACGTCGGTGTGGGGGGCTGTACCAATACGCTCAAGATACTTAATGTGTAAGCGGATGAGGCTTCCCCCATTGGGGTGAGGCGGGAAAGCGCGGGGGCTTCTAAGCTATGACTTTATGTCATGAGTAATCATAATAAAGGAGCCGCCGTATGCTGTCCCAACAGGAAATCTCAGATCGTTTTGAAATTCAGGATCTGCTGTTCCACTACGCTGATATTATAGACCGCAAGGCCGCTGATGAATTGCGGGATGTCTTTACGGAAGATGCCCATATAGATTACAGCGCCTTTGATGGCTCGGTCGGCGACCTTAATACCACCATCGACTTCCTGAAGCAGGCACTGCCCGCATTCCCCAACTCCCAGCACCTTAACGCCAATATTCAGATCAAGCTCAATGGTGACGAAGCCGAAGGTCGGGTGATGTGTTTCAACCCCATGGAAATGTCGATGGGCGACGACCAGCCAACCCATGTGTTTATGCTGGGGCTATGGTATGTCGACAAATATGTAAGAACGGATAAAGGCTGGCGGATTAAGGAAAGGGCGGAAGTAAAAAGCTGGAAATTCAATACGCCGGATTTTATGACGTTCTAGTGGCTGTATAGGCCAGCAAACTCACCAGCCCGCGTTGCAGGCAAAAAAAAGCCCGCGCTAGGCGGGCTTTTCAAGCTTGCTCAGTAAACGGCTTACGCCACTTCCTGAATCTCCACCGCTGCAATGCGGGCGCCTTCCTCGGCACCTTTCTGGAACTCTGCAATCTGATCAAAGTTCATGTAGCGATAGATTTCGCTGGACATGGAATCGAGATCTTTCGCGTATTGCAGGTACTCTTCCGGCGTTGGCAGTTTGCCCAGAATTGCGCCAACCGCTGCCAGTTCGGCAGAGGTCAGGTAGACGTTAGCGCCATCACCGAGACGGTTGGGGAAGTTACGGGTTGAGGTGGACAGCACCGTGCTGCCTGGGGCTACTCGTGCCTGGTTACCCATGCACAGTGAACATCCAGGCATTTCCATGCGCGCGCCGGCGCGGCCGAAGATGTTGTAGTAGCCTTCTTCCATGAGGGTGTGCTCGTCCATTTTGGTGGGCGGAGACAACCACATGCGGGTGCTGATGCCACCTTTGTGCGCGTCCAGCAGTTTGCCGGCGGCACGGAAGTGACCAATGTTGGTCATGCATGAGCCGATAAAGATTTCGTCAACCTTGTCACCAGCCACTTCAGACAGCTTTTTGGCATCGTCCGGGTCGTTCGGGCAGCAAACAACAGGCTCGTTCACGTCGGCCAGATCGATTTCGATCACGGCGGCGTATTCGGCGTCTTTGTCGGCTTCCATCAGTTCCGGGTTGGCCAGCCACTCTTCCATTTTACGGGCGCGGCGCTCAAGGGTGCGCGTGTCACCGTAGCCTTCGCTGATCATCCAGCGCAGCAGAGTAATGTTGGAGCGCAGGTACTCGGCAACAGACTCTTCGCTCAGTTTGATGGTACAGCCAGCGGCAGAGCGCTCGGCAGAGGCATCAGACAGTTCGAATGCCTGTTCGGCCGTCAGGTGGTCCAGACCTTCGATTTCGAGAATGCGGCCAGAGAAAATGTTCTTCTTGCCTTTCTTCTCTACGGTCAGCAGGCCTTCCTGAATGGCGTAATACGGAATGGCGTGAACCAGGTCGCGCAGGGTGATGCCAGGTTGCATCTTGCCTTTAAAACGAACCAGTACCGATTCGGGCATGTCCAGCGGCATTACACCCGTAGCGGCGGCAAAGGCCACCAGGCCGGAACCCGCCGGGAATGAAATACCCATCGGGAAGCGAGTGTGTGAGTCGCCGCCGGTACCCACAGTGTCGGGCAGAAGCATGCGGTTCAACCAGCTGTGGATGATGCCGTCGCCGGGGCGCAGCGATACACCGCCACGGGTCATAATGAAGTCGGGCAGGGTGTGCTGGGTGTCGATATCCACAGGCTTGGGATACGCGGCAGTGTGACAGAAAGACTGCATGGTCAGGTCGGCAGAGAAGCCGAGGCACGCCAGGTCTTTAAGCTCGTCGCGGGTCATTGGGCCGGTGGTGTCCTGAGATCCCACTGTAGTCATGCGCGGCTCGCAGTAAGTGCCGGGGCGAATACCTTCGACGCCACAAGCCTTACCGACCATTTTCTGAGCGAGCGTGAAGCCTTTGTTGCTTTCTGCAGGTGCTTCCGGCTTGCGGAACAGGTCGGTCTCGGGCAGGCCGAGCGATTCGCGGGCTTTGCTGGTCAGGCCGCGACCGATGATCAGATTGATTCGACCGCCAGCCTGAACTTCGTCCAGCAGTACGTCAGATTTCAGTTCGAATTCGGAGATTGTCTCGCCGGCTTCGTTGAGAATCTTGCCGTCGTAGGGGCGAATTTCAACGATGTCACCCATGTTCAAATCGTCAACGGGTGCTTCAAAAACCAGTGCGCCAGCATCTTCCATGGTGTTGTAGAAGATAGGGGCAACCTTGTTACCGATACAGATGCCGCCAGACTTCTTGTTCGGGGTGCCCGGCATGTCGTCGCCGAAGAACCACAGTACGGAGTTAGTGGCGGATTTGCGTGAGGAGCCGGTACCGACAACGTCACCAACGAAGGCAACGGGCAGACCTTTATCTTGGATTTCCTTGATTTGAGCCATCGGGCCGCGTACGCCATGCTCTTCCGGCTCAAGACCGTCGCGCTTCATTTTGTACATAGCCAGAGCGTGCAGGGGGATGTCCGGGCGGCTCCAGGCATCAGGGGCAGGGGACAGATCGTCGGTGTTGGTTTCGCCGGTGACCTTGAAAATAGCCACTTTAATGGACTCGGCTACTTTGTCACGCTTGGTGAACCATTCGCCGTCGGCCCAGCTTTGCATTACGGCTTTGGCATACTCGTTGCCAGCTTTCGCTTTTTCTTCCACATCGTGGAAGGCGTCGAACATCAGCAGAGTGTGCTTGAGTTCTTCGGCTGCTTGGGCTGCCAATTCGCTGTCGTCCAACAACTCAACGAGCGTCACAATGTTGTAACCGCCGTGCATGTTGCCCAGCAGGGTTACAGCTTTGGAGCGGTCGATCAGAGGAGAACTGGCTTCACCTTTAACAATGGCGGCAAGGAACCCGGCTTTTACGTAGGCCGCTTCATCAACGCCCGGCGGTACACGCTCGGAAATCAGTTCCACCAGAGTGGCTTCTTCGCCAGCAGGGGGATTTTTCAGCAGTTCCACCAAGGCGGCAACTTGCTCAGGGTTCAGGGGTTTCGGGGGAATACCCAGTGCAGCACGCTCGGCAACGTGTTCACGGTAGGCTTCAAGCACAGTTAAGCTCCTCTGGTCGCTATTTCGGTACCCTAAAGCCGCCAGGATCGCTAGCAGCCGGGGCTATCGATGCCCATCATCGACGTCGAAAGGTGCGTAATTATACTGTAAATCAACCAGTTCGCTAAGAGGTAAAGGCAAGACTTGTCTCTGTAAGCGGGGGCGGTTACCGTTATACCCGCCGTTTTTGCCGTGAATAAACCGGAGAAGTTCCATCTGTGAGTCCGCCCACCCTGAGTCAAAATGTTCTGCCACGAGTTACCACCCCCTGCATTGGGGTGTGCTCAACAGCCCTGGGCGACAGTGTTTGCCGGGGCTGCAAGCGTTTTTCCCATGAAGTGATTGACTGGATCAGCTACACCGAAGACCAGAAACGGGTGATTGATCGGCGGCTGGATGACTTTCTAGCTCAGGTGGTGAAGAACAAGCTGCAAGTGGTGGATGCGGGCTTGCTTGAGTGGCAGCTGCAGGCCCAGCAAATTCGCTACAAGCCCCATAAATGCCCTGAAATTTGGGCCTTTGCGCTGCTTAAGGCCGGGGCCGCCCAGATCAGTGATCCCGCCGACTTCGGATTGGCTATCGATGCGCAATATCGCGATGTGCCGCTGCCGCAGTTGCGCGACATGATCGACCGGGAATTCTATATCCTGTCGGAAGCCCACTACGAGCGCTATATGAAGGTCGTGGTCTGACTTGGGTCTGGTATACTTGCGCGCCTTTCACGTAGCCACTGACCAGCCGTAGCCATGAAGACTGTAGATATTCAGCCCGTTAACGATTTTCTTGCTTGTGAAACGCCTGAAGCATGGCTTGAAACAGCTGTAGAAAACCTCTCTATCTTGTTGATAGATCACGCAAACTGCGAAAAAAAAGCAGCCTCTACTGCGCTAAACCTGATGTACCGCTACGTGGACAAACCGGATCTTTTACACCGTATGTCCAAGCTGGCGCGCGAGGAGTTGCGGCACTTCGAGCAGGTGCTGGCGATTATGCAGCAACGAAATATCGACTATGTTCAGCTCAGTTCTGCGCGATATGCCGGGGGGCTGCGCGAGTATATGCGCACGTCTGAGCCGGGCAAGCTGATTGATGTGTTGATCGTAGGCGCCTTTATTGAAGCGCGCTCCTGCGAGCGTTTTGCGCGACTGGCACCGCGTCTGGATGATGAGCTGGCTGACTTCTACCGTTCACTGCTGCGCTCCGAATCGCGCCATTTTCTCGACTATCTCAAACTGGCCAAGCAGTACGCCAGAGATGCGGGCGTTTCAGCAACTGACGTTGACGATCGAGTGGCATTTTTTGCCGCGAAAGAAGCCGAGCTGATTCAGGCGCCGGATGCCGAGTTCCGTTTTCACAGTGGGCCTATGGCAGCCGCAGCCTGATACCGCGCTGGGCAGCTCAATGAACGGCTACGTCCCGTGGCTGAGCCATCATTGCCAATGCAACTTCTCTTCGCAACACCTCAATGCTGTGACAGTGACTGATCGTGAGATCAATCAGTGCCTGCAGCAGGGCAGGTGTTACCCCGTCGCCAGCGTAAAGACTGATGCCAATATCACCTGCAAGTCGCCGCAGGCTTATTTGCAGGTCGCCGTCGGCACTGACCACAGGTTGCGGCAGGTCTCGGTGGGCTGACACCGCGTGTTCGAGGGTATCGCGGGCGGGTGAATTGGCATCTACAAAAATCAGGTCTGGCTGGAGGGATTCGATCAGGCTGTAGAGGCTGCCCTCGGACGCGCTGCGGGGTATCAGCACCATACCAAGGCTTTCCAATAGTTGAAATAGGTCTTTAGCGCCATCGCTCTCCACCCCGATCAGCAAGGCACGAAGCGCATTTGTGTTATCCATGGGTTTCATTGCTTTGCCTTAATTCGACAATATTGGCGTGGCTGAGATCGTGTTGTTCGAGATAGCTTAATACCTTGCCGACATCGAAGCGTTTACCGTCAAGAAACTGGTTCGGTCCCATATGCGGTGCGAAATTCTGTAGCATTTGTGGCGTAAGATTTCCCTCTGTTTTGCGGTTGATGGCGGGGCAGGGTACCCCGATCTCATTCGCAACTTCGCGGTAGAGTTCTGGCAGGTATACCTGTTCTGCAATGGCGCTGATACTTACCGGATTCTTGAGCTGTCCCCAGCGGTACATCTCAGCGATAAACCACTCAGCCTGATTCAGCCAGGGAAAATTAGCGCAGTAGCGGTTGAAAACATGAAAATCCGGAGCGTCCTCGGGGGCGCGGCCGGGGTGGCGCTGACTGATACCGCACAGAGACATGGCGACAGTTTCCAGGTCTTGATCGATATAGCCACGCGCAGTGAGCAGCTCCGCCGTAACCAACCGGTTCTCGGGCTGGTCCAGCCAGGCGCAGGCTTTCATCAGTGCGCGCAGCAGCGCACGGTGGGAGTGGGGGTGTTTTTCCGCCCAACCTTTGGCAACGGCGAAAACCTTTTCCGGGCTGTTATTCCACAGTTCGTACTTGGTCGCGACCACATGGCCCAGGCCGCCGAGTACGGCTACGGTATTCCACGGCTCACCGACACAATAGCCATCGATATCGCCAGATTTCAGGTGGTCCACCATATCCGGCGGCGAAATGACGACAATGTCGATATCCGTGTCGGGATTGGTGCCACCGCAGCCTAACCAGTAGCGCAGTTCATAGTTTTGTGTGGACACAGGAAATACAACGCCGAACCGAAATTTCGGTCGCTTGTTTTGGGTGTTCGCTTTGATGACTAGGTTAAGGGCCTGGGTAGCGGCGAGCGGTGAGAATTCCGCGTCGGGGTCCGTCGCCACAACCGCGTCGTAGAGCCTGTTGCTCAGGGTAATGGCGTTGCCGTTTAAATCCAGCACGAAGCCGGTCACCATATCCAATCGTGGGCCTGCAGCTCCCAGGCGCGCGGCCACCGGCATGCTTGCCAGCATCTGAGCGCCGTCAAGCACGCCCAACCCTACCTTGTCGCGAATACTGGCCCAGGAATGTTCCCGTGACAGCGAAACATTCAATCCTTGTTCCTCGAAAAATCCCTTTTCTTTAGCAACCGCAAACGGAGCGCAGTCGGTCAGCGGAATATAGCCGAGTTTTATATCTTTCTTTTCCAGCGTTGTCATGGGGGTGACTCTCATGCGGCCTCGTCTACGGCTTCGGGATTTTCGGTGCTGGGACGATCCGGCGAGGGCCGGGATTGGGCAAGCGCGGGGTTGGACTGCTTTTGATGGAGGAAGCGCAACACCGCGGCGCGATACGCGTTGTACTGAGCATCGCTAGCGAGGGTCAGGCGGTCGCGTGGGCGTTCCAGGTTGATGTCCAGCACTTCCCCGATGGTGGCGGCCGGGCCATTCGTCATCATTACAATTCTGTCTGAGAGGAGTACGGCCTCGTCCACGTCGTGGGTGATCATGACAACGGTATTGTTCAGCTCTGTCTGTATTTCCATCAGCGAATCCTGCAGGTGCGCACGGGTCAGTGCGTCCAGAGCGCCAAAAGGTTCATCCATCAGTAACACTTTGGGTTCCATCGCCAGTGCGCGAGCAATACCAATGCGCTGTTTCATGCCGCCGGAAAGCTCCGAGGGGTATTTGTGAGCGGCATGGCTCATGTGTGCGAGCGCCAGATTGTGTTCCACCCATTGCTTGATTTCGGCTTTAGATTTTTTGCCTTTGAATACCTGCTTCACGGCGATCTCAATATTTTCGTAAGCTGTCAGCCACGGAAATAATGAATGATTCTGGAACACAACCGCGCGTTCCGGGCCGGGGTCGGTTACCTCTTTGCCTTCGAGGACTACTGCGCCTTGAGTGGCCTGGTAGAGACCGGCAATGATGTTTAGCACTGTGGATTTGCCACAGCCGGAATGCCCTATCAGCGAAATAAATTCGCCTTTCTGAATTTTCAGGTTAACTTTTTCCAGCGCCCGAAACGGACCCTTGGGCGTTGGAAAATCCATGGTCAGTTGTGACAGCTCAACATAGGGGTTCATGATGGGCTCCTTGGATACATCAACTTTTCACGTCTTCGTGAGAGATCATTTTCTGCAGGGTTAGCATCAACCAGTCGAGCACAAAGCCGATAAAACCGATGGTCACGACGGCGAACATGATGCGGGCGAGTGATTGAGAGCTGCCGTTCTGGAATTCATCCCAGACAAACTTGCCGAGACCGGGGTTCTGGGCGAGCATTTCAGCGGCAATCAATACCATCCAGCCAATGCCGAGGGAGATTCGTAAGCCGGTAAATATCATGGGTAGTGCGGCGGGAATCGCAATTTTCCGTACGCGGGTAAACCACCCCAGACGGATAACACGGCCGACGTTGATCAGGTCTTCGTCGATATTGCCAACACCCACTGCGGTGTTTATCAAGGTCGGCCACATGCAACACAGGGTTACCGTTATTGCAGAGTTCACAAACGATTTGGCTAACAGTGGGTCGTCACTAATGTAAACCGCGCTGACCACCATGGTGACGATGGGCAACCACGCTAGGGGTGATACGGGTTTTAGAATCTGAATAATGGGAGATAAGGCTGTGTTTAGTCCGCGGCTAAGTCCGCAGGCAATACCGATGGGAACCGCGATTAGCGAGGCCACAACAAAGCCGGTAAAAACCGTTTTCAGGCTGGTGAATATCTGGTCGATGAAGGTTGCGTTTCCGGTGTAATTGCGCCACTTAATATTGGCGTCAGGGTTGCGTTCCAGCTTCTTGGCGTTACGTTTTTGCTGGCGCTCATAAAAGGCCGCTTCCTTGGCGCGCTCTTCTTTATGCTCGGCATAGAGGGTTTTCCCCGCGTCGAGTACCGCTGAAGGTCCCGGCAATTTCCCCAGGCTGGTATCCACTTGTGCCGCGCCGGCGGCCCATAAAAACAGAAATAGTGAAATGGCCAGTAAGGGCAGCCCAATGAGGTTGCCCAGCAAGCGCGATTGTTCTTTCGGGTCTTCCCAGAAGGCCAGTTTGACCATCGGGACCATCCAGCGAAAGCCTGCGACTTCGAA
>NZ_JBFJTH010000127.1:0-11328 GCF_041625495.1 Litorivivens sp.
AACACAACCTTCAGTGTGGTCGTTCCGGCGGCGGCTGTCGCCTTGTTGACCGACGGCACAGCGTCGGCAACCGTGACGGGCACAGATGACGCAGGCAATCCGTTTGGTGCTTCCGATACTCGCGACTACACCGTTGATACTACGGCGAGCGCTACGATCGAAGTCGACAATATTACCGCAGACGATGTTGTGTCAGCCCAGGAAGCTGCCGACTCTATTGTGGTAACAGGCTCAGTGGGCGGTGATGCTGCTCCCGGAGATACGGTTTCGTTTACGATCAACCAGAAAGACTACAGTGGCTTTGTGTTGGCTGACGGCACCTTTGCCATTACCGTTGAAGGCAGTGATCTTGCTGCCCAGACCAGCTTTGTTGCGACCGTCTCGGGCAGTGACGACGCAGGAAATGTATTTACGGCAACGACAACCTCGACCCATCAGGTTCCTCCCCAATTGGATCTTGATGGCGACACTGCAGGCACAGACTACGCAACGAGCTTTTCCGAAGGGGCGTACGCGGTATCCGTCGCTGATAGCGACATTGTAATAACCGATGTCGACAGCGCGAATCTTGAGCAGGCCACTATCAAGTTGACTAACGCTGAAGCAGGCGACGTGCTTATTGTTGGTGCGTTGCCGGCGGGAATTTCCGCCTCTACGTACGACCCGGATACGGGTGTGGTTACGTTAACCGGCACAGCCAGCCTCGCAGACTATCAATTGGCTATTAGAGCAATTCAGTACGAAAACAATGGTTCGGTGTCTGATGCAACGCGCGAAATAGAAGTTGTTGTATCTGATGGGCAAAACGTCAGCAATCCGGCATTGACGACGATTTCGCTCTCAAGCATTCCAACAGTGACTATTGACGATGTTATTGTGCGTGAACCGGCAACGGGAACTGCGACCATAACATTCACCGTGACACTCGATAAGTCGCTGGCGACTGATTTCACATTCGACTTTGTCACCACAGACGTTAGTGCAACTGGCGGACAGGATTATCAGGCTATTGCTTTGACGCAAGGTGTTGTAGCGGCAGGTTCAAACACGGCAACCATCAGTGTCACCATCAATGCCGACAGTAATATCTATGAAGGTGATGAAACCTTTAGCGTAGACCTGAGCAATTTCAGCCAAACCGTAAACTTTGCCACTTCGGCACATACTACGGTCTACGGCATACAAGGGGTGGGAACCATTGCGGCAAATGGTGGCGCACCTAACGCAGCAGATGATGGCTACCTCACGGCTGAAAATACACCGCTGCTGATGACCGACTTGCTGCTTAACGACACGATTGTTGACGGCGCCTCAATAACGGCTTTTACCCAGGGCAGTAATGGCACGGTTACCGACAATGGTGACGGCACCTATACCTATACACCTCAGCCCGGTTTCGCAGGAACGGACAGCTTTACTTACACACTCACCGATAGTGATGGTGAGATGGACACGGCAACCGTAACCATTGCCGTTGGCCAAACTTCTCAGGCGGCGCCGGTCGTAGATAATGCGCCGGACACTCGCTATGTCGAAAACGATGTTCCGACAAAAGTGCTGGGCGGTATTCAAATCAGCGATGCTGATAGCAGCGGTTTGTCTCATGTCGTGGTTAAGATGGATGGGTTTATTTCGACGCAGGACAGTCTAGTATTCGCGACTGCCGGCACGGGTGTGTCGATTACAACGTCAGTAAGTGGCAAGGTCTGGTCTGCAACCTTAACCGGTGGCGCAGATATTAACGAATACCTTGGTGTCCTGCAGTCGCTGACTTACTTCAATGCGTCTGACAATCCCAGCTCGGCGCCACGCCTGTTAACGGTCGAAGCCTATGACGAATCGATGAATAACGTGTTTGGCAGCGACAGTGGCGGTATTACAGTTATCCCGGTAAATGATGCGCCCGACGCCTTTGACAATACGGTGTATGTGGAGCCAGGGAGTCAGGATAATGCTATCAACATATCAGCGCCGACAGACCCTGATGCCGACGATGATTTGCTGACCATCACGATAACGGATTTGCCAACATCCGTGGGAAGTATCACCCTGGCAGACGGCAGCGCGGTGGCCGTAGGCGATACGCTGACACTGGAGGAGCTGGGTTCTCTGCAGTTTGACGCAGGCTCGACTACCGGCACTGCCCAGTTTAGCTACGAGGTAAGCGATGGTTCGTTGACGTCATCCGCAAGCACCACCTTGGTGGTGGGTGAAACCAATAGCAACACCGCTGAGGTTTTCGAAAGCGCATTGCCCGGTGGCACCGGCATGGGTTCCACAACAGCCAATGGCAACCTCCTAGCGGACGATCCCATCGCGAGTGCAGGCACTACAATTGACAGCATCAACGGTGTGCTTCCGACCTCTGGCGTCATCACCTTGACCACGTCTTTGGGTACACTCACCGTCTATGCGAGTGATAACCCACCCAATCACAGTGCCGGTGACTATACCTATGTATTGAATGGCCCAGACAGCAGTGGTAGCGACGTAGAAGAAATATTCTCTTACACCTTTACCGAGAATGGGGTGCAGCACACTGAGTCACTAAAAATCACAGTTGTCGATGATGCACCCTTCGCCAACCCGATCAACGCAGAAGTATCCGAGTCGGCTGAACAGATATTCAACGTAGTTGTTACGATGGATACCTCGGGCAGTATGAACTGGTCCTTGACCAACAATTCTGCACCACCTGCCGGTGAACCTAGTCGTCTTGATGTGTCGAAAGACGCGTTGAAGGCACTTGCGGCCGAGTTTTTTAATCAGTCGTCGCAGGTTTCGATAACGCTGATCAAGTTTGCCAGTAGCCCAACGCTTGTCGGTACCTATAGCACCTTCAGTGGAATTGCAGGGGCTGTTGATGGGCTCACGGCGGTCGGGTCAACAGACTATGTGGATGCGCTGGATCAACTGCAAAGCGAATTGGCGAGCGACCTCGCTGCACAGAACCCTGCCGACAATGTGCAGAACATTTCCTATTTCATATCAGACGGTGTTTCCAGTTCCTCACCTATTGGGGGAGGTTTTGATACCTTTGTGAATAGCAATGGCATTAGTTCTTATGCGGTTGGTGTTGGGCCTGGAATGGAGGACGGCAGTGCCGACCTAAACTTCATTCACAATGTGGATGCATTGCAGAAAGGGGGGGCAACCTCCGACGACGCCATATTTGTGGCAGACATCAACGAGCTCGAGACTGAACTGCTCAACACCGTTCCGGTCGGTTTTGGTGGTTCGGTCGTGATCACCGATGGCATTAAGAACCTTGGGTTTGGTGCCGATGAAGGTTACGTTAGCGAAATATCAATGAATATTGGCGGTACCGACTATACCTTCAGTTACGACGGTTCCGCTATCAGCGTTACGCCTGCGTTGGCGGGCCTTGAGATTGACGGTGCCACACTGATTATTGGCCCAGCGGTGCCGGGATTCGATCTCGGAACGTTTTCATTTGATTTCGCAGACGCCGAATACACCCTGAGCTCACCCAGCCATAATGTGGGCAACAGCCTGGTATTTGACTATACCGTGCAAGATGGCGACGGTGATCTTGCCTCAGCAACCGCGACCATTAACATCGTGGACGGTGTGCCACTGGCGAATCACGACCTCCACTCCGAGCTGACACCCAATGTCGCTGAAGGTAACGTGATCAATGCGCTTGGTACCGACGGAGGCCCAACCTACGGTGCCAATATATCGCCGTTTTCCACCCAGGGCGGCGGCATCGACAAGCTCATTGATGATGCGGATATAACGCAAGTAACGTTCCGCGATCAGATCCTCAATCTCGATTTTGACGCCGCTTCGATTCCCGCCTCTGGAGCGGCGGGCTCTTTAAGTTGGCAATACAGTGTTACGCAGGATGTCTTCGGCAATGAGATTGCACAGGTCGTCATCAATGATAGCGCTGACAACGCGCAACTGACCTTCAATAGTCAGGGTTACTACCGCTTCAGCCCCGATACCGAAATGCTCGCGCAATTTTCCGTAGACACAACGTCGCAGGCAAATGTCGACGCAGCAAACTTTGATATCGGTATTCGCGCCGGCGGACACAACCTGGTTTACAACCACAATGGTGTTGGCGTCGAAGGTGGTGAAGGGCAATTACTCAGTGATGGTGAAGCCATCCTCGTATCCTTCGACAGCGCGGCGTTGCCTCAAGGCGTTCGGGATCTGGTGCTGACTTTTGACGATTTTCAATCGAAATACGGCGACAAAGTTCGGGTGGCGGTAACGCATGACAGCGATGGTGATGGTGTTTATACGGTCGATACCCTTAGATTTTCTGCGAAAACCAACGGCCGCGAGTCACTGGATCTGTCGCAGTACTCGGCAGTAACGTCGGTGGACATTGAGTATATTGGTTCTGGCAAGGATGCGGGGCTATTCAACGTCAGCTACCGTCCGCAACCGGCAGCATCGCTGAGCCAGATTCCTCCGGAACTGATCTCATACGTTCTGACCGACAGTGACGGACAGAGCGACAGTGCCTATCTCAGTCTCTACAATATCGACAATACTCTCACCGGCACCGACAGCATCGATAGTATTGCCGGCGGTGACCTGAATGACGCCATCAGTGGTGGCTTGGGTGCCGATATCCTCGACGGCGGCAAAGGCAACGATATCCTTAGTGGCGGTGAAGGAAACGACAGTCTGCTGGGTCGCTCTGGGAATGATTATCTGTCGGGCGGAGAGGGCAATGACAGTCTGCTAGGCGGCGCTGGCGCTGACTTCCTTATTGGTGGTGACGGCGATGACAGCCTAGAGGGTGGTGACGGCAATGATGTGCTCGTCGGCGACGATGGGAATGATGTCCTGTACGGTGGCTACGGTACTGATCAGCTGGAGGGTGGCGCCGGCAATGATATGCTGCTTGGCGGTGCCGGCAACGATTCGCTGCTCGGTGATGCGGGCAGTGACAGCCTGATTGGTGGCGCCGGTAACGACCACATGACTGGGGGCAGCGGCCCCGACACCTTTATCTGGTACAGCAATGATAAGGGTAGCGACACGAACCCCGCCCAAGACACCGTGCTCGACTTTACCGTTGGTGCCGGTGGCGACGTACTGCACCTCGCGGACCTTTTGCAAGGCGAAGAAAACGGCCCGTTGACCGATTACCTGAGTTTCCAGGCAGACGGCGCTGGCAGTACAGTGATTGCCATTCACACCGAGGGGAGCGCTGCCAGTCCGGTGGAACAATACATCACCCTGCAAGGTATTGATCTGACCGTTGGTGGCACCGTGGCCGACCAGACCATCATTGACTCACTGCTGAACAATGGCAATTTAGTGATCGACTAGTGAAACCGGGGTCGTAACGAGTATTTTTTAACCAGCTCGAAATTTCTATTCGTAAGCGGTATGGTGATCGCCGAAAGTTCTCGTCGAACACATAGCGGATAGAATAACAATGAGCAGCTCGGGTCCTAACGTTGAAGTCGCAATCATTGGCAGTGGGTTCGGCGGCATTTGCGCCGCCATTAACCTGAAGAAGCAGGGCATTTCAAACTTTGCCATTCTCGAGCGGCGGTCATTCATGGGCGGTACCTGGTGTCAAAACCGATACCCGGGCGCCGCCGTAGATGTGCAGTCGGTACTCTATTCTCTAGCGAGTGAGCCTTACGACTGGTCGCAGCTGTTCGCTGAAGGCGATGAGCTGCGCGGTTATACGCAATACATTATCGACAAGCATGGTCTCGCCAAAAAAACCCAAACCAACTGGAATGTGTCTAAGATCGTATGGCACGAAAGCAGCCATGAATGGGAAATCTGCAGCAGTGATAACCAAGTAGTCTTCGCGAAGTTTGTTATCAACGCCTCCGGCCCCCTGAGTACACCGGTGACACCTTCCTTTCCGGGGAGCGAAGAATTTTCCGGGGAGAGTTTTCACACCAACAATTGGAACAATGACTACGATCACCGGGGCAAGCGGGTAGCTGTTATTGGCAGTGGCGCCAGTGCTGCACAGGTTATTCCCGCGATAGCCGAAGACGTTGCGGAACTGCATGTTTTTCAGCGTACACCGCATTGGGTCATTCCCAGGCCGGACTACCGCTTCAAGCCGTGGCAGCGGCGCTTGTTGCAGCGCCCCTTCTTCTATCAGTTGCTGCGAAAAATCGTTTATTGGGCTTTGGAAG
Source organism: Litorivivens sp. (assembly GCF_041625495.1). GTDB lineage: Bacteria > Pseudomonadota > Gammaproteobacteria > Pseudomonadales > Spongiibacteraceae > Litorivivens. Next base: position 6,153 of record NZ_JBFJTH010000127.1, read on the forward strand.
GGCGCGTGCTGGGGTTTAAGTATTCCAAAGCCTTTTTAAACCTGGTGGCGCGGCGGCGTGCGATGAAACTCATTAATAAACAGTTAACCGACCCGGAGTTGCGCCGCAAACTAACACCTCAGTACACCATCGGCTGCAAGCGTATCATCCTGTCTGACACACTGTATCCCGCACTTTCCAGGCCGAATGTGACCTTGCATGACAATGCAGACAGCATTGCGCGACTGACCAAAACCGGCGTGGTTACGCAAACAGGGCAGGAAGTAGCGTTGGATCTGATTGTGTATTCCACGGGCTACGACGCAACGGACGGACTGATTTCCTATCCCGTCATTGGCAAGAACGGCGCCAAACTCAGTGATTACTGGAGTACCTTTCCTCGGGCCTATCTCGGCACTACGGTTCCCGGCTTTCCCAACTTCTTTATCGTCACGGGGCCCAATACCGGTATTGGACATACATCGGCGCTGTTTATCATTGAGTCGCAGATGGAATACATCATGCGGTGTATCAACGAAGTACGACGCTCGGGAGCTCAGAGTATTGAGGTACGTGAAACTGCTGAGTCACGCTACACCGAGCTGATCCACTCTGAAATGGAGCGCACCGTGTGGAAAACTGGCGGTTGCCACAGTTGGTATCAGAGTGAGAGCGGGCATGTGATTGCCATGTTTCCTGGCTTCAGCTTTACGTATCGGCGCTGGGCCAGGCAGTTCTCGGAGGCCGACCACTATTTCGCGTTAACTACCGCCAATTCATAACGGGATGATTATGCAAGATTTTACCGGCAAAACGGTTGTCATTACCGGCGCAGGTTCCGGAATGGGCCGCGCCTATGCAAAGGCGTTCGCTGCCCTTGGGTGCAAGGTGGCCCTGTGTGATGTTGATCGCGAGGCGCTGGCGGAAACCCAGCGTCTGATTCGTGCCGATCACTGTTTGTTCATGCATGTCGATGTTGCTGATGCGAACGAGGTCCTTGAGTTTTCGCAACGCGTAGAGGCCGAGCTTGGGCCCGCGCATATCGTTATCAATAACGCTGGTATCGAAGGCAGCGCGCAGCCGAGCTGGAAAACGTCGCTGGACACCTATCGGCGGGTCATGGAAGTAAATTATTTTGGTGTAGTACATGGCACCCAGGCATTTTTAGCGCAGCTGCAATCGCACGATGAATCCTGGCTGGTAAATGTATCCAGTATTTTTGGCCTTATCGGCACGCCAAATCACACGGATTATTGCGGTAGTAAATTTGCGGTGCGCGGCTATACCGAAGCGCTGATGTGCGAACTCAAAGGCAGCCCAGTGAATGTACTGCTTGCGCATCCGGGTGGCATTGCCACCAACATCGCCCGTCACGATTTCAATCAGCGCTTTGCACAGCATTATCTGACCACATCACCCGAAGCTTTTGTGGAAGCGCTTATCGCCGCTATCCGAAAAAAGCGCCACCGGCTGGTCTTTGGGGCGGGCTCGCGTAAATCCGCGCTTGCAGCACGGCTATTGCCGCTGGGTATATTGAGTAGCGTTATCTGGCGCGAGATGAAAAATATTATCGATACCCGCCACTACCCGAACAAATAACAACAGGACGATCTCTTCATGGTTATGCGAATTATCATCGCCTTATTGGTTGCTGCCGCTGGTGCCTGGACAGCCATTACCTACCCCATGATTGGTGACGTGTTATATCGCACCACAATGGCAACCGAAGCGTTTGTTTATGGCTTCGACAAAAAGCGCAAGCGTCTTGGCGAACTCGATGTTGTTTATTTCGAAGCAGAAAACACGGATAAACCCGTTATTCTGATGTTGCATGGCTACAGCGCTGATAAAACCGTGTGGTTGCGTTTCGCCCGTCATTTTACGGATGAATTTCGAGTGGTCATCCCGGATATGGCTGGCCATGGTGAAACCGAATTCAACTCAGCATGGGATTTTAGCGTTGAAGCTCAGTCTAAAAGACTGGTCGACTTACTCGACGCCATGAATATCGACGCGGTGCATATTATTGGAAATTCCATGGGTGGGTTTATCAGTGCCGATTTTGCGCTGCGCTTTCCCGAGCGTACCCGTACGGTTGCCCTTGTTGACCCTGCAGGTGTTGCCTCACCGGTACCCAGCGAAATGGAGAAAATGCTGGCTGCGGGTCGTAACCCGTTTCTGGTTAACAACCGGGAGCAGTTTAGCGAGTTTTTCTCGATGACCATGGCGAAGCCACCGTGGTTGCCAGGTGTTGTTCTGGACGCCATGGCGCAAGACTATCAACAGCGCAAACCGCAATTGGATAAAATCTATGAAGATCTACAGCGTAGTGCATCGCTGGAAGATCGCCTGTCACAACTGAACAAACCGACATTGCTGCTCTGGGGACGTGAAGACAAGCTCATTCATGTAAGTAGCGTTGATGTATGGCGCGCGAACGTGCCTCAGATTGAAGTGACTATATGGGATGGTATAGGCCACATGCCTATGCTTGAAATAGCAGGTGAGAGCGCTGAACGCTACCGTCAATTTCTTATAGAACAAACACCGTGACCGCGCGCTGCAACGCGCGCGGTTAGGTAAGGTTCTGAGATAGACCGTGTCGGGTTAGTGGGTAACCTTACGCGGCAGTGTTTTGGCCTGCTCAATCCAGCTTTTGACCTGAGTCAGCGATGGAACCTTGCGCACCAGATGTTTCTGCTCATTGCACTCAGCCATCTTGTGGTGCAGGTTTTCCGCGTTACGTTGAGCGAGTTCCGGTACTGTATCCACGCCCGCATGTTCTAGCAGGTCGGCATACTGTGTGCTAACGCCTTTCACGCGGGTCAGGTCAGCACGGTTCACCCATTCCAGAATTCTTTTTTCACTAATGCCTGAACGGTCCGCTAAATCTCGTCGTCCGTTTTTTTCGCAGCAGTTGTCGAGCAGAGACTCAATCGACGAGATTCCGGCATTAGTCAGTTTGCTGGAATAAGTGTCGCCGATGCCTTCAATTTCCGATAGCTTGGTCATAACGCACCTTCGGTTTTGCGATGGTTTGTAGGGTTTTTTGTCTGATATCGCGGAGTTGTTTGTCGGGCTATCACAACACCGCAGAATCTACGTTATTAACAATAGGATTGAATTCCTGCGGCGGCAACAGTGGTAACTTCTTCGGTGCGGTGTGCGGTTTGATCAAAATCCTAGTGCATAAAAATAGCGTTATGTGACATAGATAGTTAGCCGCTTGATTATAAAAAACAAAAGATGTCCTCTCGCGACTTTGGTGGCCAATAATGCGAAGGGAAAAGAATATAGATGTTGGTTGTTGCGGCTAAATAATCTTAAGACGTGATCCTTCGGGGCTTTTCTGAACCTAGGTGCTAGCGCACAACAGCCGGAATAATGTTGCGTTTGCTGATCTTGCAGTGTTTGTTTCCCACGCAACCTAATCTTGATATTGGCTGACGAAAATAGCCGGTCAGCGGAGATTGTCAGTACGTGACTGTTACCGTAATGGTATCGGAGTAGGAGCCGGCCGCCGCATTCTGGCCTCCGGGAATACGGCCGTACACGGTGTGATTGATGGGTAACAGCAGGAGGCCGATGGCGCCGGATACGGTGGCGGTACCGCTGCTGCCATCGCCCCAGATGGTCAGATACGTCGGGTCGGTATAAAGGTTGTAGTTTAGTGTGTCGGGGCCGTTGCTGAGCTTCCGTGGCGAAAAACTGGCGGCACCACCGGTTGACAGGGCAATGTTGTAGCCGAGCGACAGCGCGCAACTGACGGTTACCGTACCGACGCTGTCTACGGGCAGTGCGGCCAGTGGGTCATAGCTGCCGTAGGCAACGCTGCTGGCACTTACGCTGCACTGGCTAGCTGCCGGGAGTGCCCAGAAGAGCAGGGCCAGGCCGGCCAGCAGGGGTCGTAATGATATTGTCGGCTTCCTTTTCATTGGCATACCACGCTTCCCAGATCCGGCATGGGTTCGGCCCCGTCGGGCACGATCAGCGTGAATCGGCAGTGATGACCATGCCACCAGCTTTGCATCTCATGTGCGCCGGGATCGATTTCGATGTATCCCTGACCGTTGGCGCCGACAATGGATTGTTCGCCCGACACTGTGTTCAGCAGCTGAGCGCCTGCAGGTACTGGCAGATTGTTCGCGTCCAATAACCGAAAGCCAACCCAGCGTGCGGGCTTGATAGCGAAGGTCAGCGTTACTCCTTGCCGGAATGGTGGAATGGTTGTCTGTTCCAGCGAGGCCACTTCAATGTTGAGCGGCAGCATGGCATCGCCAAGGCGAATACGGTTTTTCTGGTAATCGCGCAAGCCGGGTACCAGTGCTTTACCTTCGCGATTGGTTGTCGCCAAATGCTGATTGTCGCGGTAGATAGACACCCCTTCCATGGTTGGCACCTCCACCAGTGCGAAGCTCTGGTCCAGCCGTTGACTGAAATAGGGGCCACCGTTCATCAGGGCGATCCCGCCATCAAAAGAAGCCCGGTATTCGCGAAAGGAACCCAGCTGGGCGGCCTGAGCTGTCAGTAGGCCTGCGCTGTTACGCCAGCTGGTGCCGGCTTCCAGTCGCTCGATGTCGCCGGTTTCAGCAGAAACATGATAGCCGAAGCCGTTTCCGGCGGGCAGATTCTTTCGCGCCTCAATGCGACCGGTAGTGACGTCAGCTCGTCGGCGCGCGCTAACCATACCAGAGGTGCGCCGCCCCAGCGGCATTGATAGGGCGGCACTTGCGGTACGCTCAAGGTCATCGCTTAATGGTTCGAGAAAGCTGAACCGAAGGTTCGCCTGCCGAGCAAGACTGATGGAGTACTGCAGTGTAGCGAACTCGATATCACTGTTGTCGCGGCTAGCCCGTTGCACGTGGCTTACCGAGAGGTTGCCAGCCTCGCCCAAACCCAGTGCAGCGTAGGCCGTCGTCTCGCGTGCATCCGGCGGCTTTGTCGGGTTGCTACCCAATTGCGTAAAACGCTCGCTTCGCCAGATTGCCCTCGCCCCGAAACTGAAACCTTGCGCCTGTCTCCGGAAGCCGACAGCGGCAAGGTCGCCACCCTGTCCATCGCGATTGAGGCTTCCGGCCAAAGCAAAATCGAATTCGGCAATGGCGGGCCATACCAGATTCGTGGCCAGTCCAACCGTCTGATGGTCGGCCCTGGCTTCGCCGCGTAGCTCGCCGGTAAACCAGCGGGTGAATCCGTA
>NZ_JBFJTH010000128.1:0-11201 GCF_041625495.1 Litorivivens sp.
GCCCCAGATGATAAAGCAGATGGCTCAGTGCGGAGGTTGTGGTGTCATGGGCGGCAAACAGCAGGAAGCTCATATGAGCAACAATGTCCTGGTCGCTGAAGTACTCACCGTCTTCGTTTTTCTCTTTCGCGAAGTAGCTGAACGTATCAATACCATCGTTTTTACGGCGCTCGTCGATCAGGGCACCAAAAAACTCATGAAGATAACGCTCACCTTTCTTGCCCTTGGCATAGGCCGTACCCGGAATCTCCTTGGTGATCAGACCCATGAGGCCGTTGGCCACATCGGTGAAAGCCGTGTTGAGCTTATCGGCGCGCTCATCGTCCTTGCCCAACCCGACAAAGATGGTAGCAGCAACATCCAACAACGCCTGTTTGATGGCAGGGAAAAAGTGGAAGTCTTTCTGTCCGTCCCAGCTTTCCACGGCCTCATTCAACATCGGGCCCATGGTGTCGATGTAACCCTTCATGGCATCGTTCTTGAAGGCTGTCTGCATCATACGGCGCTGAAAACGGTGCTCTTCGTGGTCGCGCAGCAACAGCGCGCCTTTGTAAAAGCGACCCAGCGAACCCATGTAACCCATCTCGGCCGAGAAGTTCTTCTCTTTATCGAGATAGATCTGCTGATACAGGTCGGGCCCACACAGCAGCACACCTTTAAACCCCGCCAGACCAAATTTGGAAACCGGGCCAAATTCCTTGTACTGCTTGTCTACAGTGCCGTACAGATCTTTTACCAGCGAGATCGTGTGGCCGATGACTGGCCAGCCAAATGAGCCCGGTATGTGCGAAAGCTGGTGGTTGTCTTTGGCCAGCTTGTAGTTAGCGACTGCTTCAGTCATTGGTTCCCTTCCTCCTGCGGTCGTTGCCGAGGTTAATCGGTTTATTTTGAACAGATGATATGTAATGACTCTAAACATATCAAGCGTTCGATATAAAAAAACATCAAATCCGGGTATACTGTCACAATTGCTCAAAAAACAATCGGGGGTGTGGGGAGTGCGAAAAGTAGATCATGACAGTCGCCGAGAGGAAGTAGCCTCTGTTGCGTCGCGGTTGATTGCCGATCGAGGTTTGGAAGCACTTACTACCAGGGCGCTAGCCAAAGAGCTGGGCTGCTCCATTGGTGTACTGTCACACTACTTCAACAGCAAAGAAGAGATCGTTATGGCGGCCTTCCAATGGGCAGACCAGCGCATTGACCAACGCATGCAAGACGCGATTGCCGAGCTGGAAGAAATATCCCTCGATTACTTTATTCCAATGATCACCTCCGGCCTGCCGCTCGACGAAGAGTCTGACCGGGAGTGGCGGGTTCGCTTTAACCTGTACCACTATTGCCTGACGCGCGGTGGCGAAGGCCTGAAAACCCAGATCGAAAAGATCAGTCAGTTTCGGGTACTGATGGATGAATTTATCCGCACACTGCAAAAGAAAGGCGAGGTGCGCCGCGACATTGCCCCGGATCTGATCACCAAGATGGCGTTTGATATGGTTATGGGAGCCGCCCAAAACCTGCTGATGGTTCCGATGGCGAAACGACGAGAGCACGCCGCTTACCTGTTCGATATTGTCGAGAAATTACGTCCGGTAAAGGCGCCCGTTGCTTCACTTGTCAGCGCCTGACACACATTAGGGCAACCCCGCCGCCTGTGTGTCTGCGGTCAGGAATGTCCAGATAAGATCGGCCGCGTCCACATCGCGAATATCACCGCCAAGCACACCAAAGCTAGTGTTGACGCTCGGCAGCACATGGCCGCCACCCTGCATAGTGAACAAGCCCACGCGATGCGTCCTGCCATACCATAGCTGAGCGCTGATATAGCCGTCGTCTGCGGGCTCGGTATCAGCCAGATCGAAGGGCTCAGGACCCTTGGTATAGCCGGCCAGATCCGCGAAATACTGGGCCGTTTGCGCCGCAGAAAGCACCTCTCCCCGGCTGTCGTCCCACAGCAATTTGACCACGCCGCCGTCGTAGGGATTCACGGGGTCGTCAGTACCTTCGATCAGGGCGATATTGACTGGCTGCCCCTGCTTGTCGCAATCCAGATTGTCGTCCACCGGCAAGTTGGCCACTATCGGCGCATAACCGGCCATCAGCGACGGCGCCTCCAAGGCCAGACGCAATACCATATGACCTCCGTTGGACAAGCCGGTGGCATAGACCCTGGCCGGATCTGCCCGGTGATCGCGCACCAGCTCCTCTATCATCTGCCGAACAAAGCCTACATCATCGATATTTCGCTGGTTGGCCGCATAACTTGCAGATGCCCTGCAGTCGTTCCAATGGCGCTCTATGCCATCCGGATAGACCACTATAAGCCCTCGCTGGTCGGCCATGCGATCAAATTGCCGCGCACCCATCTCACGCATAACCTCACCAGTTGACAGCGATCCATGAAAAACAAAAAGCAACGGTGCTTGGGGCTGGAGGGTCGCGGGCACATAAACGCGGTAATGGCGCGTCAAACCGTCGTGACTGGTTTCTACCGCATGCAGCTCACCGTTGAGCTCAGGCAGTTCAAGCGTACGGGGGACGAAAAAGGAACGGGCCGCCAACAACGCGACGACCCCGACAATAATAATTACACCAAACCAGTAAAGCTTTTTCATTGCCCCCGCCTGTTTTTATTGCATGCGGGGGCATTGTAGCGTGCTAGCCACGCGACTTGGCAATCACCTCGTCGGCGAACCAGCGCATCATGCCGATTTTTTCTTCCACTGTTTTATCGTCGGCTTCGGCCTCATAAACGTTGCGGAAAGCCACCAGCACCTCATCGATACCAATATCTTCCAAACGCTTAATGCCGTCAGGGCTGTAGGCATCTTGCGTCATGGCCTGAAACTCAAAAGGCAGGTGATCACGGCCATACTCTTTGCGGAACTCGTTGATCTGGTCAACCATCACTTTAATGGATTCAGCATCACCACCGGCGGCAATCCAACCATCGCCCAGCCGCGCCGCCCGGCGCAGCGCGGGCTTCGAGTGACCGCCTACAAGAATGCGCGGTCGCACGGTGGGCACCGGGCACAGCTTGATGGCCGGCATCTGGAAGATCTCGCCGTCATATCCGAAATACTCGCCACTCATCAGGCCGTTGACGATTTCAATGATCTCATCCAGACGCTTACCGCGCTTTTCCCACGGGGTATTGGTCACGTCAAAATCTTCCCCCCAAGGGCTGATACCCGCGCCGTAGTCAAAGCGGTTGCCGCTGAGCACTGCAAGACTGGACATCATTTTGGCCAGCAGGGCGGGCTCATGCACTGCCGTTTTATGCACCGAGGTGGAAAACCGGATTTTCTCGGTAACCGCCGCCAGATGCGACATCAGCAGAAATGGCTCGATAAAGGGCACGCCGTCGAGAAACTCGCGGCTGCCATCGGCGTTGTAGGGGTATTTGGAGCTCGCTTCCTTGGGGTAGCAGATACTGTCCGGGAAGGTTACGGTATCAAAACCGATCTCTTCCGCCGCTTTAGTCAATGGCACGTATTGTTCGGGTGGACACATACTGTGGTGGTAGGCAAATTTCATGGATTGCTCCTTCCTGTCAATCTGTCGGTATCGGGCGCGCAGGGCCACACTGGCATCCTGCTACGGTAATCCAGCCAAAACGGATACCCGAAGGCGCCGCTTCTTATTCTGAGTTCAGCAGATCATCCTAATTCGCCGAACCATAATATGGAATACGCTTTACGACGCCTCACCCGTATGTAGGGGATCTGCGAGTGCTCGACGCACCCGCCGCTTTCACAGACAATTCGTCCTGCCAACGCAGGCCGACAGGACACCCACTTTGAGTAACGCACAAGCCAACGGCGATAATCGTAGTCAGCGCACCCGGCAGGCTATCGTTCGGGCCGCCGAAAACCTGTATGCAAAACATGGTGTTGAAGGGGTATCACTGAACACCATTACTCGCGCAGCCCGCCAGAGCAACCGCAATGCGATCCAGTACCACTTTGGCGGAAAAAACGGCCTGCTGCAGGCGATATTCGACAAGCACGCGCCCGGCGTAGCACAGCGTCGCGCAGCACTGATCGACGAGCTCGCCGCCGGCGATCACAGCACTGAAGCCATCATCGCCTCAGCCATGGTGCAACCACTGATTGAGAAGCTAGAGGATGCAGACGGTGGCGAGGCCTATATTCACATCAGCGCCGAATTGATTACCACCAATACATTGGGCTACCAGGCACCAGAGAAACATCCTCTGCAATTGGCCAGAGAGAGCAAAATCGCCGCGTTTACCGCACGCCACCTGAGCGCGCTGCCTCCTGCCATTGTTGAGCAACGTATTGTGCACATGAACATTCTGGCCTACCACGGCGTATCTGAGCACGCCCGGCTTCGCGCCAGTACGCAATATGCCTCTTTTTCTGCCGACACAAAGTTCATGGCAAGCAATCTGATCGACAGCATTATGGCCGTTTTGTCCGCCACCCCATCGAGCCACACGCTGACACTGCACCGGCAAAAGCACGGCGATACCTGAAGCCCATACCACGCTATAATGCCCGCATGAAGTTTACATTTCTCGGCACGAGCGCAGGTGTTCCCACGCGCAATCGCAATGTCAGCGGCTTCGCTCTGTCGCTGCGCGAAAATCGCAGTTGGTATCTGGTGGATTGCGGCGAAGGCACGCAACATCAGCTATTACGCTGCCATTACAGCCTCGCAAAGCTGCAGGCAATTTTCATCACCCATGTTCACGGTGACCACTGCTACGGATTGCCAGGCCTTCTGGCCAGTGCCAATATGAGCGGCCGCAAGGAGCCCCTGACAATCTGTGCCCCCGACGGGATAGAGCAGTTCGTTTCCGCTGCTCTCAAGTACACCGACGTGAGCACCCTGCGCTACCCACTACATTTTGTTCGCTCAGACAATTGCGCCGCGCAATCGATGAAAGTGTTCAGTGACCACCGACTGAAAGTCACTGCCCACACACTATCTCATCGTGTGCCAAGCTTTGCCTATCGATTCGAAGAAATCCCTCCCAACGCACTCAATCAAAGCGCACTGCGCGCGAAAGGGGTGCCGCGTGGTCCACTCTGGGGCGAATTGCAACACGGCAACTCAGTAAGGCTGGACAATGGCAAGGTGGTCAACCCGGAAGATGTATGTGAAGCCTCATGGAAACCGCGCGCAATCATGGTGGGTGGCGACAATGACAAACCGGAGTTGCTTGTAAGTGCGCTGAAAAACACCGACCTTCTGGTACATGAGTCTACCTTTACCGAAGACGTACTGGCACGGATTGGCACTCAGTACATGCACAGCACGGCCGCGCAGGTCGCCAAAGCCGCTGCACAGGCGCGAGTTCCCTTTCTGGCGCTGACCCACTTTAGCCAGCGCTATCGGGACAAATTGTCAGCCGATACTCGCCACATCGACGAGCTGCGCCAGGAAGCGGCCTGTTACTACTCAGGAGAAATACTGATGGCGCGTGATTGCGATCAGTACACACTGACAAAAGATCGAAAGTTAGCAAAGCTGCCGTCTGAGTGCTAACTGGGGAAGGCGCTAAAACGCGAGGGAAAAACGAAAAAAATAAAACTGCACGTCATAAAAAAGTGATTATGTCGGTCTTTTTCCCCACTGGGAAGTGCTTTCCCCACAATTCCCCAATAAAACAAAAAAACGGATTCTACCTATGCCACGTGGGAATAATATGTGCTAGAACAAAAGCTGACGAGGTGGAAAATCTGCGACGTTTTCTGAAACCTTGTGCAGTTGTTCCGCTCTAAGCCAATGGAGCAGGAACAGATAACGCCGCAACCCCGCTTCGCTTTTCGAATGGCGTTGGCATGGAGGTCCTCATGGCTAGCAACAACGGACACGACGCGTTTATCCAGTCGCTGGAATCGTTCACCGATCAGCATCGCTCCCGACAGTGGGAAGGAACCTTTGCGGATTACCTGGAACAAATAGTTCAGCCTAAACCCACCCTGGCCACTCGCAACAGCCACCAGTACACCTGGGACATGCTGCGCTGGATGCAGGCAAACGAGGAAAGCGGCGAGGGAAAACTCAAACTTTTTTCCCGCGAGCTTTACGGAATTGACCCAGCGCTGCAACGCATCGTTGACTATTTCAAGGCTGCTGCGGCGGGCTCTGAAGTTGGACGCCGTCTTTTGTTGCTGCTCGGCCCGCCTTCCGGCGGTAAATCAAGCCTCGTTATTTTGATGAAACGTGGTATGGAGGAATACAGCCATACCGACGACGGGGCGCTTTACGGACTGAAAGGTTCACCGCTGCACGAAAATCCACTGTGCCTTGTTCCTCACACACTGCGCGCAGAATTCCGAGACACCTATGGCGTAGACATTCAGGGCGAGCTATCTCCATACGCACAATCGATCCTCGAGCAAGAGTACGAGGGCGATTTTATGCGCTATCCGGTGGAAAGAATTTTTCTGTCGGAATCGAAACGAATGGGCGTTGGCACCTACGCGCCACATGACCCGACAACCGCCGACATAGCCGACTTGATCGGTTCTGTCGATCTGGCAAAAGTTTCCGAGTTCGGCGATGAAGGCGATCCACGCGCTTGGTCCTGGTCGGGTGCAGTTTACTCTGCCAGCCGCGGCCTGCTGGAAATGATCGAGATTCTCAAAGTTAAGCGCGAATTTCTTTACCTGTTGCTGACACTCACTCAGGAAAAAAACGTAAAAGTCTCTCGCTTCCCGCTGATTCATGTGGACGAGACCATCATTGCTCACACTAACCTCGCAGAATTTCGAAAATTTCTACAGGAAAAAGAGAACGAAGCGCTGCTCGATCGCATGGTGATTGTGCAGGTTCCTTACACGATGAACTACCGCGAAGAATCGAAAATCTACCGCAAGTTAATTGCGCAGGCCCCGACCTTCCGCAATGTTCATCTCGACCCACACGCACTGCGCCTAGCCGCTCTGTTTGCCGTACTGTCTCGCCTGAAACCGTCGGAACGCGAAGATCTCGACCTTTCGAAAAAAGTACGACTCTACGCCGGCGATGATGTGGAAGGTTTCTCACGCAATGAACTCGAGAAAATTCGCAATGAGTATCCGGACGAAGGCCTGTCCGGAGTATCACCCCGCTTCGTGGTCAACGCGCTTTCTAACGCGATCTCACGCTCAGAAGCCGAAAGCCTAACGAGTATGGAAGTCTTGGTCACGCTTAAAGACTCGATTGAAAGTGACGCCCGAATGGACGCAAAACAGAAACGCGAGTGGGTCGATTTTCTCGTCACAGCGCGTAAGGACTTCTACAATCACTGGGTTAAGGAAGATGTGCACAAAGCGCTGTTTGTCTCTTTCCAGGAAGAAAGCGAAAGTCTGCTCGAAAAGTATCTAGACGAAGTAGAAGCGGCCCTCGACAAACGCGAGGTGAAAGACCCTATCACCAACGAAACTCGCGACCCAGACGAACGCTTCCTGCGTGCGGTTGAAGAAAAGATCAATGTCTCTGACGCCGGCAAGCAGACTTTCCGCCAAGAAGTGGTTCGCAAGGCCATGGTGGCTTACAAAAATGGCGAGAAATTCACACTCGATTCTCATGCTCGCCTGAAAGAGGCGATGGAAAAATACCTTTTCGAAGAGCGTCGCGATGTACTGCGGTTAGTGAGTTCGATTTCACGCCCGGACGATGAAGCGCAGGAAAAAATCGCGGCGGTAGAAGAACGGTTGATCAAGGAATACGGCTACGACAAGCACAGTGCCCGCGAGGCACTCAACTATGTAACAACGCTGCTCTCGCAAGAATAGGCGAGTGCTAACGGCGCGCAAAAGCGCGCCACAAAGGGCCCCGCAGTTGGGCTGGGAGGAGGCATGTTTCTTCAGGATGGTGGTCAGGGAAACAGCCACAGACACTGGTACGATCTCTTTTCGCGCGGCACTCGTGACTGGTTGCGGCACAACGAAAAGGTTAGGGAAGCCGTGCGCGAGCACCTTCCCGAAATGATCGCCAAGTCCGATGTTTTATCCCGCCCCGAAAATCGTACGGTACAAGTTCCCGTCAAGTTTCTGGAGCACTACCGCTTTACTCTTCGAAATAGCGACGAGCAGAGTGGCGCGGGGCAGGGACAGGCCGATGCTGGCGATACTTTACGACAAGCCCAACCGGGTCAGCCCGGCGGGCAAGATCAGGGCGGCGGCGAGGGCGAAGGACAATTCGACTTCGTACTCGAATTTAAAACGGACGATATCCTCGATTGGCTTTGGGAAGAGCTGAAACTCCCCAACCTTCAGCCTAAAGAGGGCAGCAATGTCGACGTAGATGAATACGTGCGCGAGGGCTGGGACAAACGCGGCGCCCGCTCGCGGCTTGATCGCCGCCGCACCATGAAAGAAGCGATCAAGCGTCGCACAGCCGTTCCAGACACACCCGTTCCCATTAGCAACGACGATCTGCGCTTCCGTCAGCTGGCACGTAAGCGACAGCCTACGACCAACGCGGTAGTGATATTCCTGCTGGATGTATCCTCCAGTATGGACGAACACTGCCGCAAACTGGCCAAGAGCTTTTTCTTTTGGGCGCTACAGGGAATCCGACGCCAGTTCAGTCATATTGACACGGTATTCATCGCGCACAGCGTGGAAGCTTTTGAGTTCGAAGAGGAAGAATTTTTCCAGGTAAGCGGCCAGGGGGGAACCAAGTCATCTACCGCGCTGGAACTGGCGGAACAAGTGCTCACAGATCGCTTCGATACATCCCAGTACAACTGTTACCTGTTTTATGCAACAGATGGTGAAAATTTCAGTAATGACCGGGAGCAGTCCGCCGCCAGCCTGGCGCGACTCGCACCACTACTCAACTTCGCGGGCTATGCCGAGGTATCGCACAGTAACACGCGACGCTTAAACACAGAAGTAGGTCGCCTCTGGCAACAACTGGCAGATAACGGCCACCCTTGTGGCAGCTATTCTTTGGCGAGTGACAACGATATCTGGCCGGCAATCAAGGCCTTTTTCACCGATCAGGCTGCGCGACAACAGGTGGACGTATGAGTTCAGACATGAACAGCACCCTAGCCGATACCATTCCCAAAATGGAGGCATTAGCCAAAGATCAGGGGCTTGATTTTTTCCCGGTAGATTTCGAACTGGTACCGCCCAGCTTCATGATGGAAGTAGCCGTCTACGGCCTGCCAGTGCGGATGCCGCATTGGTCTTTTGGGCTGCGCTGGATATACCAGATGATTCAGCACCGGATGGGGCACTCAAAAATATTTGAGGTGGTTTTTCCCGGCAATCCCAACCGCGCTTACTTGGTGAATACCAACAGCTTGCATGAAAACACGTTGGTAGTGGCCCATGTACTGGGCCACGCCGATTTCTCGCGCAACAATATTTCTTTTGCCCGCAGTCAGGAACAGGTGGGCTACCATATCGTTGAACAGGCTGCGGCCCATGCCCACCGCATTGACGAAGTCATCAAAGAATTCGGCGAGCAACGTGTGGAACAGGTACTCGACTGCGCACTGTCACTAGAACCGCACATCGACACCCAGCAGCTACTTAATCGAAAAAAATACCCCACCAAACGCAGCACCGAAACCAAACCAGCAGCGGAAGGATTTCACGGCCGCTATGCCGAACTTCCCGGAGAAGAATTCCCCAGCAGCGAACCGCGCACCACGCCATTGCCTGTACCGCCAAAACCGGAAAAAGACCTCCTGTGGTTTATCGCGAACTACGCACCGGAAATGGAGGACTGGGAACGAGATATCTTTCTCGCTGTGCGCAAAGAAGCTTGGTATTTCCAGCCAGTATTTAACTGTCAGATCATGAATGAGGGGTGGGCGAGCTACTGGCATTCGCGCCTGCTGCGCGAAGCAGATTTTCTGCCCTCTTCCATGTATGTCGATTGCATGAAAACCCATTCCGACGTTGTCAGCCCCTATGCCGGTGACCAGCAAGTTGCACTCAAGCTAAACCCTTATCATGTCGGCTACGTGATGTGGGAAAAAATCATCGCCGAGCAAGGGCTCGAGACAGCACGTCGAATCATGGAACAGGAAGACGATTTTGGTTTTATACGCAATCACCTGTGCCGCGAACTGGCCGACGACATGCGGCTGTTCTCGTTTAATGCAAAACGCAATGGTGAAATCAAGGTCGCTGAAAACAGCCTGGACACACTTCACGAGAATATTCTCGCACCAAAGTTCAACTTCGGCGCACCTCGCGTTGTCGTCGACGAACTCAAACCGGACGGCTCTCTTGTGCTGCGCCACGAAAGCGGCATCGACGGCCGGGGGCTCGAGCTGGAGCGCGCGCGCAAAGTGCTGACTTACATCGCAAACATTTGGAAGCGTCCGGTAAAGTTGATCACATTGGATGCGCAGGACCAGGAGGTGTTGATCTCGCCGCCGGAAAATGCTGAGGCCTGAGCCCTGCATTCTGGCTGGCGCGATGTAGACACGCCATTCGCCAATACCGGCGCTCCTTTTATGAGCAATACAAATCTCTCTACCCGCCGCATTTCCTTATACAAACCGATCCAAGACCCAGCGCTTAAACGCCGACAATCAGCCGCGCGGTAGCTGCGCCTCCAACGCACTGATCAGGAACGGCAACCCCAGCGTTAGCTGATCCCTTCTAACTACCCTATCCAGATCCGAAGCAGCTTCCAGGCGCCGGCGGTCGGCATTTTGCAGGTAAGCATGGGTAAGGGCCGTTAGGGCCTCACCCCCTTGCGCTCCAGCAGATAACGGCCGCAGTGAGGCGTGTAGGCACACAGCACCGATCACAAGCTGAAGCATGGCAAACAGTGCCTCAAGCGCCTGCTCGGTGTTGAAACCGGCAGCGCAGAGCTTGTTTACAAAGGCATCGATAACGGCGTTGGCCTGCCCGCCGAGGCGCAGCGAGCCAAGCAGCGGCACCCAACTGGTCTCCGCGCACAGCGCGGTATACATGCCGTTTGCGACGTGTCTCACCCAATCCTGCCATGGCAGATCCTGCGTGGGCAGCACATCGGCGCGCACGATCATTTCTTCCAGCGCTGCCGCTAACAGTTCATCCTTGTTAGCGAAGTGCTTGTACAGGGCCATCGGGCTGACTCCCAGTGCCAGCGCGACCCGACGCATCGTCAACTTATCGACGCCCACCTCGTCAATCACTTCCAGCGCGGCGTCAACAAAGTTCTGAGGGTTCAACGCAGCTTTGGTCATGCCAATCGACTCCTTCGTTTACATATCAGTGTGACTGACAAGGAAA
>NZ_JBFJTH010000129.1:0-11187 GCF_041625495.1 Litorivivens sp.
ACTGTCTGAATGTGTTGCTTACCAAGTGGCGCTCCGGCGCACTGCCTGCAGATATCGTAGGTGTGTTCTCCAACCACGTAGATTGCCGAGGCTTGGTAGAGTGGTACGGCATTCCTTTCCATCACCTGCCAGTGGCCAAAGAAACCAAGCCGGCACAAGAGGCAAAAATTCTCGCGCTGATGGAAAGCGAGCGTGCGGAGCTGCTGGTGCTGGCGCGTTATATGCAGATTCTTTCTGATGATCTGTGCGCCAGGTTGGAAGGCCGCGCCATTAATATTCACCACTCGTTTTTGCCGAGCTTTAAAGGTGCCAGGCCTTATCATCAGGCGCATCAGCGTGGGGTGAAAGTGGTTGGCGCCACGGCTCATTATGTAACTGCGGTACTCGACGAAGGGCCCATTATCGTGCAGGAAGTGAAGCCGGTGAATCATACCTTTACCATTGAACAGCTGGTGCACCTTGGTCACGATATCGAGGCAACGGCGCTTTCTCACGCGGTTCGTCTGCATTGTGAAGAGCGTGTGGTACTCAACGGCGAAAAAACCGTTATTCTTCAGTAAGGGAATGGATCGCACAGGCAGCCACCGTGAAAAAGCACCTGATGTTGTACGCGCAATTAGCCTTGGCTTGGCTGGCACTGGCTCTGGGTGTGGTATTTCTGTTTTCCCCAGTACCGTTGGGCGTTGCCTTTATTGCGCTGGGTCTTTCCCTGCTGGTTTATGCGAGTGAATCTCTAGAACGTAAGGTGCGGGCTTTTCGTGGGCGTCATGCGGGGCTCAACGGGCATTTGGTCCGCTTTGAGGCCAGGCTCAATAACCGCGTAAAGTTTCTGGGTGATGCTATGCAAAGAACCCGTCCATGATTGAACTGTCGGATATTGCGCTACTGCTTATTGTCGGGTTGGCCGGCAGCTATTTCTGGCAGGCCCACGGTATTCGTGAGATCGCCCTGCGTGCAACACGCCTGTATTGTCAGCGCGAAAGCCTGCAATTACTGGATGACAGCATTGCCTTGAGGGCGCTGTGGTTAAAGCGCGACAGGCGTGGCCGCTGGCGATTCTGGCGGGGTTACCAGTTTGAGTTCACGGTAACTGGCGACGAACGCTATGTGGGAAGAACTGTCACTCTGGGCAAGCTGGTGGAATCGGTGCAGGTGCCCCCTCATCGCATGCCGGATGATGAGCACACGCTTCACTAAAAGTGCGTGTTGGCCCCAAAAAAAAGGTTCATCGCATATTAGGGTGGAATGCTGCTCTGATCTTGAGAAAGAAGTAGCTGTTGTCTCGATACCCATAGGCCATCCGTTTTATCACCTTGATGCGATTGTTCATCCCCTCTAGCTTGCTGGTACTGAGGGGATGATCAGCCGAAGCCAATATCCCAGAGAGGTAAGGTTTCAGTTTCTTGGCGAAGTCCTGCAGCGGTTTGATTCCGCTCTCAGCAACCTGTTGCCACCAGAGCTTCCACTGTCGCAGGGCTGCCAATCGAGAGCGGCAGTACCACATCTCCTTCAGCTGCTCTTTCAGCAGATAAACGGTCATCAGTGGCTTATTCGCCGCCAGCAACTGATCCAGATAATCCTGCTGATCATCTGTCATGTTGCAACGATTCTTCAGCAGTACCCAGCGACCGCGTTTGACCCACTTCCTGGCTGCCGGATCGCCACGCAGAACATTGGCCTGATCCACTCTGACGCGATCAATCACTTCTCGTCCGTATTTTGCTATCACGTGGAAGAGGTCGTAGACCACTTTTGCCTGCGGGCAGTGCAGCTGCACTTCCAAATCGAAGGCCGTATTCATATCCATTGCCACCGCTTCAACCCGGCGACAGAATCGTCCCATTTGCTCGAAGAATGGGCGGATTGATTCTCGGCTGCGCCCCTCACCCACCCAGAGGACTTCCTGAGTATCAGCATCGGCAACAACCGTGGCGTACCTGTGGCCTTTGAACAGTGCAAATTCATCCATCATCAATCGCCTCACCGACGACCAGTCAGGATCACCAAGTTCTCGTTCAAGTCGCTGTTTATCCAGCGTTTTGACGGTGTGCCAGCTTAAATCCAGCAGCTCGGCGACATGCTTGATCGGAAGCAATCTGCAGAGGCCTTCGGCATGCGCTTGAAGCCGACGAGTAAGACGTTTGCAGGGTGAAAGCCAGCTGATACGTTGAACCCGAACACCGCAGGTGTCACAGCGCACACGACCCACGTCGATGTGAAGCATGACTCGACAATCGAAGAAATCGCGGTCTCGGATGCGCCGATGGCGGTGGTCGTGTAAGTGGGGGCAAGGTCGACCGCATACCGAGCAGCGTGGGGTTATGCTGGAGTCGCGGGACAGGTGCAAGTGGAGCCAACCGTCCTCTATCTTATGGACATCAGCTTCAAAGCCTTCAAATAAATACCGGGATAGCGCAGAATCATTAAACACAGGCGGGTCGTCGGTTGTTGGTGGTTTTGGTCGATTGCTATCAACCGATAACCCGCTTGTTTTTTCAACCTACCCACCTGAATTTACGAAGAACCTTTTTTATGGACTTCAAATCCGCAATGGAAAAACTTGTTGTCTGCCAGAAATGAATGAACCAACAAAGACTAGAGCAGATCGGACTATGTACATGCTTTAATTAGTCCAGACACAAAGCAACCAGCACTCCAGTGACACTAAAAATTTAACTCTCCGGCAAAATCCACACCGACTGGCGCAATCAAATCATTGAAAGCTGCCGCGAGCAGAAACTGGATATCGCCTTTACCTCCGCCAACACCGACCACGAATCCAGCGACGCCGCAGGCGATGGTCTCGGCCCCGAGCAAAAAGACTTCTGGCGCGACCACAAATCCGCCAAGGTCAACGCCATCCTCACCAAGACCTTGATCGAGCAAAGCGACGTGGCGATTATCCGCTTCGGTGACAAATACAAACAATGGAATGCCGCCTTCGACGCAGGCTACTGCGCCGCCCTCGGCAAGCCCTGTATCACGCTCCAAGGGGATTGCCCCAGCCCCACCATCGAGCGATACAAGGCCTTGAATTAAACTCGGCAGAGCCTTTAATTTAGTCCGAGTTGCTTTACGGAAAATGCAGTAAACTGCGCTGAGAGCAGCCCCAAAAGCTCGGCCGGGCCTCTTGTAAAAATAGGATCTGCGCCTTTTTCGGGGACTTCCCTACCCTGACGATCAACAACAGTTTCACTCGGAGTCCATTGAATGCGCACACTGTGCATTGTGTCCCTGATAGTTACCCTTTACCTCGGTGGCTGCTCGCTCGTTGGGCAGAATGCTCTGGACCCTATCGACTGGACCGACAAAGAGGTGGAACGCCATGCCGCCTCCGGCCGGGGATTCATGGCACAGTTACGAAAGGACCCTCTCATAGTGGGCCCCTACACTGCCGCTTTCGAGGCCCGGAGCCCGTGGAACAACCTGCCCGTGCAAACAAGCACTGACGTACAGGTTGGGCTAGGCGCCGAGGGCGGACGCCAGGCCAGCGCCGGAACCACCAGCCTGCGCAATGAGTCTGAAATGAAAATCCGCCTGTACGGTCCCGTTGGCGAACTCGCATCTATTCAATGTCGACAAGTCCTCAACGTAGAAAACTGGGAAGCGCGGGTTACCAACAAGCGCGGCGAGAACGACATGAGCGTAACGGAAAACATTGCTTATGATGCTTCACTCAACTGCCGTTCGCGCAAGCTTGGCCCAGCTTGGCCGCAATGGCAGCTGGATATGCACGCCACGGGCAAAAAACCGCTGCACGGTATTCTTAGAATCGACGGTCACGATTTTGAGGTCTCTGGAAGCCAGGCATCAACGGTGGGCGTATTGCCCGACACCGTCAGCTATGAGGTGCGCCAGAACAGCCAAGTGCTTGCCCTCATAGATCGCAGCAGTGAGGGGCAACTGAGTATCGCCGTCCCTATCAGCGAAAATCTGCACACGTCTCTGTTTGGCGCGGCAGCCGTGCTGCTGCTTGCCCACGACCCCTTGAGCCCGCAATAGAAAGTTAAAGGGGCAAAGTGCTGCCCTTTTTATAATCCAAAACGCTAGGCAATTCCCGATATCGCAATCGTGTTGATCTCAAATTTCGCCTTGCTGATATCGCAACCAAGCAATGAGATCGGCAATCACTTCGCTCTGATTGAGTTCATGAAGTACGTCATGCCGTGCCTGTGGGTAGAGCTTTACCGTCACATTGCTTAAGTGAGCCCTGAGCCACGCAGCCAACTTTTCAACCCCTTTGCCCTTATGCCCCACAGGGTCCTGATCTCCGGCAAAGAGATAGACAGGGATATCAGGGCGGAACTGCTGTAAGGATTGCTGGCTGTACAAGGTATTCAGAAAACGAAACATGTCGCGCCAAAAAGCATTGGAGACCTGCATGCCACAGCGCGGGTCGTTCACGTAAGCATCCACAAAAGCGGTTTCTCTACTCACCCAGTCAAAGGCTGTGCGCGGGTTCTTTACAGTGCGATTAAAGCCACCAAAGGTTAGGGCATGTATCACGGGGCTTTGCCCATTGGCGCCTTGTCTTGCACATTCAAATGCCGCAATCCAGCGCGCCGCCAAGGTCAGCCAACGCGGTTCAAATGAACTGCCTTCCAACAACAGAAAGTCTGCACGCTCAGGGTACTCCTGAGCAAAACGCTGTGTAATAAACGAGCCCATGCTATGCCCGAGAATGGCTAAGGGCGTTTCGGGACTGGCTTCCCTCATCAGCGTATTAAGGGAGAGCATGTCCTTGAGGATATAGTCCCAGTTCTGGGAGTCACTTACTACGCCGAGCCCGTCAATCGGCACATTTTGTCCATGACAACAGTGGTCATGGGCGTAGACACTGAAACCCGCCGCATTAAGAAGCTGCGCAACATCGCCGTAGCAGCCAGAGTGCTCCGACATCCCATGCACGATATGAACAAGCAACTTGGGCGACGGCACCAGCCATTGCCGATAGGCCACACGTCGGCCTGCGCCTGAATACCATTGAATATCGGGGGAACTGTCTGTCATAGCGGGCTTTATCATTATCTGCGCGAAAAAATGAGTATATGCGTCTTGCACCCTAGATGCGAAGCGCGCAAACCCAATCTATTCAGGCCGATGTCAGAACCTTCAGCTAAATAATTTGTTCAATGAAGGAAAAACCCTACCCAATTCATCCCTTCAAAAAAATTGAGGCTACAACAGTTCCGTGACATTCAAAGTGTACCTTTCCGGAGGATCGATACCGACTGGCGCGATCGATCCATTCAAAGCTGACGCGACCGTAAATCCACCAAGGTCTAAGCCGACCAGAGTACTGACTGCAACCTCCCAGCGCGAATATGGCACGCTTTCTAAATTTCCGGCGGCGCATCGAACGAAATAAAGGGTCGCATGATCGCTCAGAAACGATATCATTATTGGGCTTTACTAAGCAGCAATAGGCTTAGATCTTGAGTGCCGGTCATGATCAGGACAGTATCTAACCGAGCGCTTGTGTAGAACGTGACACGCATGCGTCACAACAGAACTAGAAAAGGACGTCGAATATGTTGAGTTTGTTTCATCCTCGTATCATTGCCCGTGTAGTAACCTTAGTACTCGCACTACTGCCTTGCCTAAGCTATGCCGCCTCACCTCAGGACCGGGTTGGTGTGCTTGTGGAATTGAATTGGCAGCTTGGGGATATTCGTCCCGACCAGAACCGATGGCAGGCAAACTTTGCACTGGGGCAGACCGGCGACATCGTACGCGCTGTGCATGAGACAGCTTCCTTAACCGCTAGCAAATATGACCCGTTCGAATTTGAGTACGTTGCCGGCTACTATCAAGAGCATTCACTACGACCTTTGCAGTGGTCGACTGATTCATTGGGGAATTCGCTTGGCAGACTTTACGGTGTTTCAGTCGTGTCCAAGATTTCACCGGTTTTCAATGCTTCTGAAACCAGCACTGGGTCAAGCGCCACTCTCGCCTCGAATCCTTGGGTATGGATAGGAGCCGTAGTTGTTGGGGTCGCCGCTACCGCTGGTGGTGGCGGTGGCGGTGGCGGTGGCGGTGGCAGCTCCAACAGCAGCGGCACCAATAACAACGGCACATTGGTTGGGGGCGACGAATGCGACGTTGTAAGTGGCTCCGCTACGGCCCCACAGGTGGTCTCCGGTTGCCAGGTAGCGGGAAATGAGGTTAACGCACCGTGACTGCTCCCCACCCTACGCTTCGCTAGGGTGAGGCTTCCCACTTCTTGGGTAGAAACGACGAGACCCGCCGCTTTTAACTTCAAAATACCTTGCGGCTTTATCCATCTTAACCGTGCTTGGCAAACTATTGTCTGCCCGGTTATTGCCGCCACTCTGAATCTTCCATTCGGTATTGCACAGAGGCTGTCCGTTGGACTATTGATTCCAGCATTGCGCATCCTAAACGCAGTTCGGGCATCGCTGGCAGCGCCGCTTTTGCTTGCCGTTAGCCGACAAGCCAGCGCTGCAACTGTAAGGTAACTCGTGGATCCCCTAGCATCGCCAAGTGTCCCACATCGTAAAGAATATGCGTATTGGCTTGGGCAAAGTTCAGCTGTTTTTCTGCCTGACGATGTTTTCCCAAACCACTACAGGGATGAACGAGACCGTCGCTGCGCAATTTTTCCATGCTGGCGACTGGCTGTTTCGACAAGGTAGCGGCGATGGCGTAATGCTCAATGGCGTCGGGCAACGGTACCAACTGCCGGTAATCTGCATTGTCTTCGTGCTCGTCGTGGTTTTGCCAGTCGGCATCGAGAATATTACCGTGGCGCAAATCGGTGATGCCATCACTGCGAATTCTGCCCAAAGCCGAAAGCGGCTCGGTGTAGGGGCTGAAGGTGGCGGAGCGTTGCAGCCAATAGCCACCGCGCTCCAGTGACGAGCCGTGGTGAGGGGTGCCGACATAGACCACCTTGTCGACCTTTTTCAGCCAGGGGAGCTTTTCGTCGCTGGCCACGTGCAAAGCACTGCGGGTGATTAGCCCGCCCATACTGAAACCGATGACCGTAATAGACTCGACCGGCACCGGCCAAGAGGTAACAAGACCACTGATCTGGCGGGCAAACGCTTTGCCGTTGTCCGATATATGACGCCCGCTGTTGTAGCGCAGGAAGACCGGGGTGTAGCCACCGCTATCTGCAATGTCCAGACCGTGATTGCGTTGATGGGCCGTCCACTCCAGATCATTCATGCACAGGCCGTGGGCTAGGATCAGCAAACGACTGGATGCCTTAAAGCGCGGGTCACCTTGGACCGCGTTGTGAGGGTAGATTTCAACCGATTGGCGCCGACTGTCGAACAGGTTATTGATCATCGAAGGTGTAGGTTCAGGCTCACTGGCCTCACTATCACCGATCGGATCCAACAACAGGCGCAAGCTCATGGGAATGGCAAGTGGATTCTTGGTGCGGACCAGATGATCGCCACAGACACCGTTGAGTGCGGCCACCACCGCCGCACGGTGTGGGCCCGGCGGATAGTAGCGGTCGAGGTACTGTGTCAGCGGCGCCAGCGCCAGCTCACTGGCGCCGCGAACCCCGCCATTGACACCTCGCACGACCGCGTGAACCAGCCCCGCCATACCCGGCGCCGATCCCTCAGGTGCGCGACCAAAAGGTAGCGGCGTAGCGGCTATATTGCGGTACATACCTTCGACAATATTGGTAACGCCATCGACACTGTCAAAAATGAGGCGCGCGCTGCCGTGCAGTATTTTTCCGGTTTCCATAGGTTTCTCTCAATATGGCAAGGACCTGCCCGCGCTGCTTGCTACAGGAAACAAGGAGCTGAAGAGATCATCCACCGGTTAATATAAGCGCTCCGCAATGGCCTGGGCACTCCAGCGATTGACCCAGGTTATAAGTAGAACGGCCACAGGATGGGAGCCTCAAGGTCGACGAGGCTCCGAATTCGTAGATCAACTCTTTTTCTTTTCAAGCGATGCAGCCCACAAGGCCAACCGATGTCGTATAGTCTTCTGAGAAACCTGGAGCTCAGGCATCGGCTGGATAAGCTTGTCCCGAACCAGCAACCGGTAGATGTATTCCAGCTTCTCATTGGTTGAGTCGGTAGGCTCGAATAACGCCGCTCCGCGTTTTTCGGCGTAACTGGTGCCAATGTCTATCGCTTTACGTACAAGCTCTTTTTCGTTTTCCAGTTTCTTCATATTTATCCCCAGGGAAGACTACGTAAACTACTCGTGGTCGATGCAAATATCCACCCTGGCTCGCTAATCATTACAACCGGGCTTCCAGACCACCCTACGGATCTGGCTCAATGTTTCTGAGTGATTGATACTCACCCAATAGGAGGATCTTTCATAATACCGCTTAGCAGTATGGTATGAGTTCCAGTAGAACAATGACTGTGGACCCATCAATCTGTGGCCCTATCGAACCGGCCCGACTTATTTTAGCGAGACTAGCCTGTGCACAACGATTCTGAGGATTATCGCGCCATCATGAACACCCTCGCCGCCTTTCCCCGAGTGGTAGATGGTAAACACTGGGACAGAGTCGGCGAAGTTTTTGCCACCGACATTCACTTTGATTACGGCGACGGCGGCGAAAAACAGGGAATCGAGGCGCTGCTGACGCAGTTTAAAGAATTTCACAACCGCTGTAGCGCTATGCAGCACCTGCTAGGCAGCATACAAGTAGAGATCGATGGCGATAACGCCCTTACCCGCGCGTATGTACAAGCACGACATCAGGGTATTGGTGACAAGGCCAACGCCATTTTCGACACACACGGCGAATATGTCGACCAATGGCAGCGCCGACCGGAAGGCTGGCGCATTGTGCGGCGCGATGCCACCTGGTCTGTGTTTGCCGGCGACGCATCTGTTTTATTTGACTGATCAAGGACCGGTGGAAAAGAATTGGTTAACCTATCACAACGCGAAACGCCAGCTTTCTCTAGCCATCAAAGTCATAGAGAATAACTTAGGGGCAGTTGATCAGCCCCCGGCCACAAATAACAGTTTTGTCGAATTATGAATTCATCAACTTAGGAATAATCGCGATGAAAAACATTAGCTCCATTTTGCTTTTAGTACTGGCAATCAGCGGCTGCGCCAATGCCCCGGGGAATTATAGCTCGCCTAGCACTGCACTGAACGACCAAGTTAAGATCACAACGTTTTCAAATTCTAATATCTTCTTTAGCTCCGAATTCAGTTCACATATACGGGGCATCTACAAGTCCGATGGAACAGTTATTTACGAGACTAGTTTCTGGGGCCCAAACCCCGACGACTTTATAATTGATCCGGGCGAATATAAATTCAAAATAGGGTGTGTTCATGGCCCACTTCAGGCCTTTCCATCATTCACAGCTACTGTTAGCGCAGGCAAGAAATATCAGGCTTACTGTGAGATTGAAAAGGTAAAAGGAATATTAGGACTGCCAACATCGGTCGCTATTGGCAAACTTCTGATAATGACTCCCGATAGCGAGAGAGGCGGAAACTGAATTAAAACGGCAAATCAAAAAACGGCAGAGCCCCAAGCCTAGGAATTCAAAAGGCTCCGAGTCATTGATCTTTCACACAGTACATTGTCTGCCAGGGCTGGCTTTCGGGTACATTGAGCCAAATATCAATGACTCTGCCCCCGCTGATCTGGTTCATACTCACGGACAAATAGCATCTTCCGTTCGAAACCATCGCTCGCCGTTGAGCAGCGTCTTTTTGTCGCGGTAGTTCAGGTTGTAGCGTGACTGATTGCCATCGTGAAAATTGAGCACCAGCACCGCCTGCTCTCCGGTGCCTCCTACAACGCTCCACTGGCCACTGCCGCTGCCACTGTTGGCAGAACTGCCAAACGCGCCGCCGGTATCCACGCTCATGCTGGAATGGTTGCTGTGTTTGAAATGCCCTTCCGCACACAGGTCTATTTCCACTTTCGTGCTATAACCGCCGCCCGATGAATAGCCGCCGTAGCTGGAGCCACTGCTATAGTAAGAATCCATATAGGTCAGCCGGTGGTTCACCAAGGCCTGCCTCCATTCGTCCACTACCGGAAGTTTTTCCGCTTTATAAAATTGCGTGCTGTTTGCCACCGCCAATGCTAGCTTGCGGTAAGTGGCACTGTATTTCGCCGGGTCGGTAGCAGCCATAATGGTCACGCCGCTGCCATGCGGATTCACCAGCCCTACGATGTAAGAAGTAACCTTCTGCCCATTCAAAGTACCGGAATAGACACCCCCAACACCCCGACTACCCACGCCTTCAAGGTCACCGGCCGGCATAAGAAAAACGCCCTCTTCACGAATACCCTGCCGGGCATTAGTGCGCATAGCCTCCATGGAAGTGATATCGTGGAGAATCAGCATGATCAGCCCCGGTTCGCTGTGGGAACCCATCAGATAGCCTCCCGCCATCTCCTGCCCGACCCAGCCGTCGGGAACTGAAAAACTGATACCTAGATGCTTGAAGTCTACCTTGCCGGTAGTTTGTGCCTGAACGGCACCGGCGACCAGAAGAAAGAAAAATGCCGCGCGGAAGAATGCGCTAGTGACCGGTTTCATAAACGCAGCCTCGTTCTTTTTTATTACTGTAGTCTCACGGTGCGCATACTGGCAAGCCATACCAGAATCGACAATGGCAGTTATCCTGCCACGCGCTGTTTAAAATCACTAGAATCAAAGGGGGTAGAGTCATTGCCCCCCTTACGAAACATACTCGCCTTACGCCGTAAGCCGCAATATCACTCATACTCCCTACCCTTTAAAGCGGGAAGAGCATGCCAAAAAGGCCGTCTATAGCTTTTCCCTTAAAATCATAAGGTTAGATGTTTTAGCTAATCCAGGAATTAGCTCACTGCCGTCGGTCTTGCAGCCAGAGGCTGGCTACCCCCAAATGCCGTGTGAATTATTCCAGACACTAATTTGTCGAGACAGGCATTGCGACCTAGGTTGCACTCGATACATTTTAAGGCTGTACACTAACAAGCGCCTCGTGCTGCACTCAATTCAGATTAGACGTCACACGACGTGTTGCTATCAGCCTGCAAGGGGTAGTATCACCCTGTATTCGTAAATTGAACGGCAAAAAAATGCATCCACTCATTAAAGATATTGAACGTAAAGGGCTTTCGCGCCGGCGTTTTCTGCGTAATTTATTCCTTACTGCGGGTAGTGTTTCCAGCGCAAAATATCTTACAGCTTGCGGCGGCTCATCCAG